>PMIL01000072.1 GCA_003157075.1 Bacteroidales bacterium
TTAATCTTTCGTTTTTTTGACCTTTTTCCTGACTTTGGCCTTTTCAGGTTTGTTGAACTTTTGATTTTTAAACAGTCCGTTCTTTATGCCTTTTACGAATTTAGACCAGGCAAATGGGTTTAACAGGTTATTAATCGGATATTGACCTCTTGTTGCCATAGCGCCAAAATTCTGTTCCATGGCGTATCTGTAACCGGCTTCGGGAGAAACTCTAACATCTGTCTGATTAGCTATTGCAACATAAATTGACGCAATATTATCATTCATGTTTTCTATAAGCGGATCAACAGGGTGTACTTTTGTGACATCTTTAATAAATTCACTATAGTTTTTCCAGGGCATTACATTTACTTCCTGAATCTGAATAGTATCAATGGCCAGCACAATATCTACTTCACAATGTCTCGGTTCGTATGACTCCGGTATTATCGTGTAGTACCTTTTATAACCTAAGGCCCGGAAGAAAATGCTATCACCTGGTGTGCTTGTAATAGAGTAGATTCCTGTCCGCTCGCTTAAAATCCCTCTTTTGAGTTTTTTAGAAACAACAGCAACACCTCCTACAGGCTTGAATGTGGCATCAGTTATAATACCACTGACCTGAACATATCTCTCCTTCTCAATTGTCTGCCCTGAAATGGTTGAAAAAAGCAGGAGGAAAGGCACCACTGTATAAAAAAACTTGTTCAATTAAAAACCTGGTATTAAATTAATGGATCAAATCGCGCTGCAAAATAAACATTATTGAGTGTAACGGGGAAACATTTAACTATATTTTAACTTGAGATACTTATTGACAACAACGAACTGTCAATTATTCCTCAAATAAAAGATTAAACATATTCAACATTTTATAGTCAGGAAAATATTCTAATATTTGTGTCAGCAATTGCGGACAAAGCAATCAATGCGAAAAAACTGACTGAAAATAAAATTATTGTTTGAATTGATTATAGCACATTATTATCAGACAAGATATGAAAAAACTATTATTGCTGGGTGATGAAGCGATAGCTCAGGCCGCCCTGGACGCAGGATTAAGCGGTATGTATGCTTATCCCGGAACTCCGTCAACCGAGATAATGGAGTTTATTCAAAACTCTAAGGACGCCGCCGGACGGAATGTGCACAGACAATGGTCATCAAATGAGAAAACAGCCATGGAGGCTGCCCTCGGTATGTCTTATGCCGGTAAACGTGCAATGGTGGCAATGAAACATGTGGGACTGAATGTAGCAGCAGATAGTTTTATAAATTCAGCTATGACCGGAGTAAATGGAGGTCTGATTGTTGTTTCAGCAGATGATCCATCGATGCACTCTTCACAAAATGAACAGGATTCAAGGTTTTACGGAAAGTTTTCACTCGTTCCATGTTTTGAACCTTCAAACCAGCAGGAAGCATATGACATGGTTTTTGATGCTTTTGAAGTCTCAGAAAAATACAAGCTCCCGGTTCTTCTCAGAATAACTACTCGCCTTGCTCACTCTAGAGCAAATATCCACCAGAAAGCACATATTCCGGAGAAAATACTCTCACTGCCAGCGGATCCTCTTCAGTTTGTCCTGCTTCCGGCGATTGCAAGAAAAAAATACAAATCTCTGCTATCATCTTATGAATCATTAAGATATGAGAACAGAATTTCGAAGTACAATAATTTTAAAGATGGGAATAGAAGAGCTCTTGGAATTATAGCCTGCGGAATTGCGTATAATTATTTGCTGGAGAATATAGAGGAAACCATAAATGATTTCCCTGTTCTTAAGATCTCAGCTTACCCTTTTCCATCAGACCTGATAAAAGATATAACCGGGAGATGTGAAGAGATACTTATACTTGAAGAAGGTGCACCTCTTCTTGAGGAATCTGTCAGAGGTATTCTCGATGATGGCATCAAGATCTATGGAAGACTCGACGGCACAGTTCCCAGGGATGGAGAACTGAATCCTGCAATTGTTGCCAAAGCGATTGGCTTACCGGTAAGTTATGGAAAGGATGTCCCTTCTATTGTCAAAATGAGACCGCCATCTTTCTGCAATGGATGCGGTCACTCCGACATGTTCAACTCGTTGAACGAAGCTGTTAAGCCTTACGGTCAAGGACATGTATTTTCAGATATTGGCTGTTATACACTGGCAGCACTGCCGCCTTATAATTCTATTAACTCATGTGTGGATATGGGAGCTTCAGTGACAATGGCCATTGGGGCTGCGGATGCAGGACTTTTTCCATCAATTGCCGTAATAGGAGATTCAACATTTACACACTCGGGAATGACCGGATTACTGGATGCGGTAGATAAAAACTCATCTGTAACAATCATTATCTCTGATAATTCGACAACAGGAATGACTGGCGGACAAAAATCAAAAGCCACAGGAAGACTTGAACAGATCTGCGAAGGTATCGGAGTACTACGCGAGCATATAAGAGTCATTGTTCCTTTGCGTAAAAACCATGCTGCAAATGCACTTATAATGAAAGCAGAGTTCGAATACAAGGGAGTTTCAGTGATTATTGCGTTGCGGGAATGCATCCAGACAGCTACAAAAAGAAAAAGATCAGAAACATCAGTTGAATAAAGTTAATATTATTTGTGATGAAGAATGACATTATAATATCAGGGGTAGGAGGACAGGGAATCCTGTCAATAGCTGCATCCATAGGACTTGCTGCAGTTGCAAATGATCTTTTTCTTAAACAGGCTGAAGTCCACGGAATGAGCCAGCGGGGGGGAGATGTTCAGTCTCATCTCCGGCTTTCGGATAAAAAAATATCCTCCGATCTGATTCCTTACGGAGAAGCAAATCTTATTATTTCTGTTGAACCAATGGAATCGCTGAGATACCTGCCATGGCTTTCGGCAGACGGCTGGCTGGTTACTAATTCGAATCCTTTCATTAATATTCCTGATTATCCAGCTATTGATGAGATATTGAAGGAGATAAAAAAGGTAAAAAATCATATAATAATTGATGCAGATGGAATAGCAAAGAACTCAGGATCATCACGTTCTGGAAATATGGTAATTCTCGGAGCAGCATCTCCCTTTATCGATATGCCATTTCAGAGCCTGGAAAATGCCGTTCGTGAACTCTTCAGCAGGAAAGGAGAAGAGGTGGTTCAGGCAAATCTGAAAGCATTGAAAGCCGGAAGAGAACGTTCAATTGCTCTTAAAGTTTGAAGTGAGCATTGACATATATTGCATTGGTGGCCTTTTGTCCCGGATTATATGGATCTGTTCTCCTGTAATTCAGGGCAATCTTAAGATAGTCATTTAAGTCCAGTTGAATACCTCCAATAAAATAGGTGGCATCCTTTACATAATCCCAATGCAGGACTTCTTCAGCAACTTTCACGGATGCAGCATAATCATACCTGACAAAGAGCTCTGTTTTTTTGCTCAGAAAGATTGAAGCTGTNNCCCTCAACACCGATACTGAAAATACTGTTTTTAATTCCGGCAAATCCTATCAGTGTATTTTGAAGCACCCCCTGAGTTTTCATAAGATCACCATATAGTCTGATAAAAATATTATTTGGGGTAGATATATTTAAGCCAACTGCTGGTTTAAGACTATTATCGACCTGAACATTGGTATATCCTTTGCCATTCAGTAACGAAATATCAAATTTCAAAAGATCGCTTAACCGGTAATCGACCACAACCCCAAGATCAGCTACCGAACCATAGCCGTATGCTGCCTGGTATTCAGGACACAGATATCTCTTTCCCAAGAAGCCCTGTTGAAAATCCTCATATCTTGTACTTACCATACCGAAATTCACTGTAAGTTTTGCTTTTTTATATGCAATGGAGGCTTCCCTGAAAAAAGCATATCGTTTTGGCACGGACCCGTCTGCAAGATCTTCAGGAGTTCCTATATTTATCATTATCAACGCTGAAAAATCTCCATCAGGTGTATAATTATAGCCGAGATGGGCTCTGGTAATTCCAAAGCCTGTTGTTTTTGAAGTGTCATCAATACTGTAATGAAAATCAGTAAAAATTTCAGCTACCGGTTTACCCTGACTTATAATAGTCTGTGAATTAAGAATACGGTAAAATGAAAATATCATAATCAGGATACACAGAATTTTTTTTATCGTCAGGTTTTGAGAAATGGATTTTTATTAGATGCGCAAATGTAAAATTTATATATTTACACCCTCCTGAATCCTGGAAATTNNAAATTCAGGGAGGATAATCTCACAACGAAATATGGTGATCTTGATGTTGACGCTAACTGGATTGAAGAAAGCGACATCTTCTGGTATACCTTTAAAACTTCTGCTGGCAGAAACTTCTATTATGTGAATGCTGCAACAAAATCAAAACAGCCAATGTTCGACAGCAGGTTTATGGCTGCTGAACTGCACAAGATAACACATCATCCTTATAATGAGCTTGATCTGCCAATTAAAGATATTAAGTTCGAAAAGAAAAGCATTACAAAATTTTCGTTTCTCGTAAACTCCGTAAAATTCAAGTTCGACATTGCAAGCCAGAAACTTGTTCTTGTGGATACTATCAAAAAACCGAAAAAAAGACAGTTATGGGCTACCTTTTCACCCGACAGCACCCTGATTGCTTATACAAAGAATTATAATCTTTACCTGATGAAGACTAGAGATAAGGATAGTATTGAATATCAACTTACAACGGATGGTGAAAAGTATTATGGATTTGGAGGCTTTCGTAATTCGAATGACACCACCGCGAATAAAAAGGTAAGGGCAAATGTTCACTGGTTTAAAAATTCAAAGAAGCTTTATGTTATAAGACGTGACGAAAGAAAAGTTAAAGATCTTTTTTTGGTCAATGTGCTTGCCAAGCCGCGTCCGGAACTGGACACATACAAATATTCAATGCCCGGTGATGAATTTGTTCCCCAGGAGGAACTGATAATTTTTGACGTTGCATCCAGAAGCAGGATAAATGTTGATCTTAAAAAGTGGAAGGATCAGACAATCAATGTAGAATGGACTTCACAAAAATCAGCTGATAAACTGATCCTTATCAGAAAAGACCGGCCTTTGAAAAACCTGGATGTATGCCAGGTGAATGCAGAAACCGGAGCTGTCAATGTATTGTTCAGTGAACAGACATGGCCTTATTTTAATGATGACTATGCAAATTTATCTGTCCTTAACGAGGGCAATGATATTATATGGTGGTCGGAACGAACCGGATGGGGTCAGCTCTATCTTTATGATGGTAAAGGAACATTGAAAAATCAGATCACCGATGGTTATTTCGTAACCGGAAAGGTTGAACGTATTGATTCAACAGGAAGAATGGTCTATTTTGAAGCATTCGGCAGGGAACAGGGAATTCATCCATATTACAGCATGAAGTAT
>PMIL01000331.1 GCA_003157075.1 Bacteroidales bacterium
CTGGTCTGTAAAGCCATCCTAAGGGCATTGCTTCCCTGCGCATCAACGGAGAGCCCGATGATCCTGCCCGGCATGCTTCGCTTGAGTTCATCCTTTGTTGCAAAATATCCGGCATGTGGACCGCCAAAACTCATGGGCAGTCCCATTCTCTGACTGGAACCTACAACAATGTCAGCGCCCCATTCACCAGGAGGTGTCAGAAGTGCAAGGCTCATAAGGTCCGCAGCCACTCCGACAAGTATACCCGCTGCATGAGCCAGTTCCGAAAATGCTTTATAATGCCTTACCTGTCCGGAAGCGGCTGGATATTGTACAAGCGATCCAAAATAAGATCCATCAAAAACAGCAGTTGTGTACTTACCGATAACCAGCTCAATTCCAAGGGGTTTGGAGCGGGTAATAATNNCATCATAATCATAGCTTCAGCTGCTGCCGTCGACTCATCAAGCAATGAGGCATTTGCGATCTCCATCCCGGTTAGCTCAATTATCATTGTCTGAAAATTCAGAAGCGCTTCCAGTCGTCCCTGGGATATCTCAGCCTGGTAAGGAGTGTATGAGGTGTACCAGGAAGGATTTTCAAGAACATTCCTGATTATCACAGAGAGCAGGGCAACACCATAGTAGCCCTGACCTATGAATGAACGGAACATTTTATTTTTTTGTCCAATTGACTTAATGCGGTTAAGATATTCGAATTCGCTCATAGCTTCAGGGAGCCTGAGCGGCTTTTCAAGAATTATTGAAGCAGGAACAGTTTTCTCAATAAGCTGGTCCAGCGAATCGACACCAATAATCTTCAACATCTGTGGCAGATCATCCTCACGTGGTCCGTTATGTCGGTTTACAAACTTATCTGATAGCATATATATTTAGTTAAAATTCAATAATTTAATTATTTGATTAATTAGATATTATTGCTTTAAACAGCCTAAAAATCAATTTATTTACCACTGCCCCAAGGGGAGTAAATTGATTTTGACTTCGTCCAACTCGTCCCGATAAATCGGGACTCGGTTCATCGCTCCTCTGCCTTCAATCAAAGAAAATTCAACCAGGGGTAAGTTTAAGAACTATAATACAAAATTAACAGGATTTTAATCATGAAAAAAACGGATTAGTTTTCATTTCCTTATCAATAGAAGTTTCATTTCCATGACCCGAATAAACAACTGTTGCCGGAGGAAGAACAAATAATTTTGTAGTTATGCTTGCAATGAGAGTATCATAATTCCCGCCCGGCAGGTCTGTCCGTCCAATGCTTCCGGCAAATAGGGCATCACCGGTAAATACACAGCCATTCTTCTCACTATAGAAGGCGAGGCTGCCTGAGGTATGGCCCGGAACAAGAAGTGCAAGAAGCTTTTCACTTCCAAATGTCACTATCTGATTATCTGATATAAATCCGGCTGGTTCCGGCGGCTCATCCATGGTCAGGCCAAAAAGCAGAGCATGCTGTTTAGCGCTTTTTCTGTTCATCTCATCAAGTTCGCTTGAATATGTTCTTAGCCCATACTTTTCAAGAATGAATTTATTTCCAAAAACATGATCAAGATGACAGTGTGTATTTAACAGAAGTACAGGATTAATATTCTTGTCTTTTATAAATTTCTCAAGAATTTCATTTTCCTTTTTATCATAGCAACCGCAATCTATAATTGCACAATTTCCTGAATCATCTGCAAGTATATAGGTATTGACATCAATCGGGCTGAAAACAAATTTATATATCTTCATATAAAACAGATATTATTTTTTACCGGGAAATTTTTATCCTTTTATAATTCTCAAAGTTTATCTACCATTCACCGTTCCTTTAAGCATCGGAACAAAGATAAAATTACCATGTTCCGTATGTTCATAACTCTCAGGTCCGGTTCGTTCCACAACTGTCATAACCTGCGAATCCGAAGTACCAACAGGAACAACAAGCCTTCCTCCGATTTTAAGTTGACTAAGCAAAGCTTCAGGGATAAGGGGCGCAGCAGCGGTGATAAGAATACCATCGAAGGGACCATATTGAGGCTTACCGACATAACCGTCACCATAAAAGAAATCAGCTGAATATCCAAGCGAAGTTAATATGATCTGAGCCTTTAAAAAAAGTTCTCTGAAACGTTCAATAGTATAAACTTTTGCACCCATCTGGGCAAGAATGGCTGCCTGATAACCCGAGCCTGTACCTATCTCCAGAATTTTATCTCTTTTTTTCACCCTGAGAAGGGAAGTTTGAACTGCAACCGTATAGGGCTGTGATATTGTTTGTCCTGATGAAATAGGGAATGCTTTATCAACATAGGCATGAGACAGGAAAGCCGGATCCATAAACAGATGCCGGGGAACCGTATCAATTGCCCTCAGTACCTCTTCATCGAAGATACCTTTCTTCCTGAGATCTGCTACAAGTTTTTTCCTTTTCCCCTTTGCTTCAAAAGTATCTTCCATATAATCTTCCGGACAAATTTAATTTCCGACAAAAGTATAAAAAATGAGGACAGTAATTGCCGCAGGCAGCATACATTTTAATCTTCTCACGGAGGTGAGTAGTGAGATACGAGGGATCAGGGATCAGGGATCANNTCAGGAATCAGGAATCAGGAATTATGAATTAGTATTGAGATTATAATATTACTCCAGAGTAAATTTTGCTAAAGGCTGGTATATTGGGCCTGATTGAAGAAGGATGCTTTCGTAAAGGATAACTTCAGATATAAGAACTGTTTGTAATTCAGTGTTTTGAAAACGATCAATCAAAGATTTCAGCAGGTCTTTATCATTAATATGTTTGATTCGACCCAGGGTTAGATGCGGATTATACGGCCTGTCCTCCATCTTTATGTTCAATGCTTTCAATCCATTCATAATAGATGCATTGACTTGAATCAATTTGTCTGAAAGATCGATACCTGTCCAGATAATTCGAGGATCACT
>PMIL01000167.1 GCA_003157075.1 Bacteroidales bacterium
GCAGTTATCGCCATGCTCGCCATCGGCAAAGGAGCCAAACAGGAGATTATGGAACAGATGAAGATGGTAGGAGTAAATAATATCCTCATAAATCCTGTCATCCCTGATAAATCGTCTTCCACAAGTGAAGGGGAAAAGCAGCAAAAAAAATTTTCAAGAGGATTAAATCTGCTTGATGTTGAAGCAATAAAGCAAACACTTCCATCTGTAAAGAGAATCAGTCCTGAGATCTCATTTAACTCAACAGCGATGCTCAATGGCGTTAAATACACCGCAAAATTAGTGGGAGTGTCAAATGATTATTTTTACCTGTATAATCTGCCTCTTGTGGGTGGCGCTTTTTTTAACTCCTTTCAGGAGGAGAATGGCATACAGGTTTGTATAATTGGCGCAAATATAAGGTCAAAGTTCTTCAGCAAAATTGATCCGCTGGGTCAGTATATCAAATTTAACGGAATATGGCTTAAGGTAATAGGCGTTTTGCAGAAAACCAATGTCAGCTTGACGGGATTTGAAGAAAAGGGAGTCAATGTATATAACGACAATATCTATATACCAATTCAGACGATGCTCCTGAGATATCAGAACAGGGCGCTTCTAAATACAAAATTAGCGTCGGAAGCTACTTCATTACAGTTTTTCGGAGGTGGCGGCGGGGGAGGAATGGCCAGAGTTGTTGTGAGCAGTTCCGATGCATCGAGCGACACTGAAACAAATTATAATCAGCTTGACAGGATTGTTGTACAGGTTACTGAAACAGAACAGCTTCAGCCGACTACAGAGATCCTTAGCCGTATGTTAACAAGGCGCCATACAGGTGTTAAGGACTTTGAGATAACAGTTCCTGAATTACTGCTTAAACAGCAACAGAGGACAAAAGACATCTTCAATATTGTACTCGGGGCAATAGCCAGTATTTCGCTCATCGTGGGCGGAATCGGTATCATGAATATCATGTTTGCCTCGGTTATGGAAAGAATAAAGGAGATAGGAACCCGAATGGCAATAGGTGCCAAAAAAATGGATATCGTTGTGCAGTTTCTTTCCGAAGCTGTACTCATCAGTGTATCAGGTGGCTTTATTGGTGTTTTTTTCGGAGTGATAATGGCAAAACTGATTGAACAGTTAGCAGGTATTATGACTATTGTTTCCTTCTTCTCTGTATTTATTGCTTTCGGGGTGTCAGCAGCAGTGGGTGTAATTTTTGGATATTCCCCTGCCAAAAGAGCATCTGAAAAGGACCCGATTGAATCATTGAGATATGAATAACCTTTGCTGTCTGAATTAACAGGAAAGACGGAATAAATTATTATAATTTAATATGAAGAATTTGCTTTTATTTTCACTGATAGTATTGCTCCTTTTTTCTTCAAAAGAGATGGTTGCTCAGGAAGTTAAAAAGCTCACATTTGAGGAGGTCATAAAACTATCGGAAGAGCAATCGCCAAATGCGCTGATTGCCAAACACAGGTTTCGTTCCTCCTACTGGCAGTTCAGAGCTTATCAGGCACAGTTCAGGCCCAGTCTTACCCTGAGAGGTAATGCGCCAAATTACAGTGATGGGTTTGATAAAGTTTATGATTCCAATACAGGTCAGTATACATATGTTGCAAAAAACACAATCAGCAGCAGCGGGAGTCTCGCTTTGTCCCAGGCCGTTGGACTGACAGGTACAACTATCTCTCTACAGTCAGCAATGAATCATCTCTTTGATTTTGGACTGGATTCCAAACCACTCCTTGGACCAGATGGCACGCCTGTCAGCAGTCCACGTCAATATAATATTACACCTGTAAGCATAAATTTGTCTCAGCCGATACGTCAGTTTAATACTCTACGCTGGCAAAAGAAGATAGAACCTGTAAAATATGAAGCAGCAAAGAAAGCTTATCTGGCAAATATTGAAGGTGTTCATCAAAGCGCAGTAATGAATTTTTTCTCACTTGCCCTTGCACAAATCAATAAGCAGATTTCAGAAATGAACTATTCCAATGCGGATACTTTGTTTCGTATTGCAAAGGGAAGATATCAGTTAGGGACTATCGCTGAGGATGAGCTTTTACAGATGGAGCTTTCATGGCTGAACGCAGAAACTGCGAGAAAACAGGCTGACATGAATCTTCGTGACAGGGAAATCAGGCTAAGATCCTTTCTTGGATATAATGAAAACGTGAGAATCGAACTTATCCTCCCTGATAAGGTCCCCGACCTACAGGTTGATACGAAAGAAGTTCTTGATCTTGCTTTAATAAATAATCCCGATCTTCTTACCCAGCAGATTAATGTTCTTAATGCACAAAGCAGTGTCGCGCAGGCCAGGGCTTCGATGGGGCTAAATGCAACTTTAAATGCTTCCCTCGGAATGTCTCAACGTGGCCCCGATTTTCAAAACACATTGGATAATCCGAATCAGAGTCAGACAGTAAATATTAGTTTTATTCTTCCTATCCTCGACTGGGGCCGCGGGAGAGGTAACTATAAGATGGCTCAGTCAAGTCTTGAATTGACCCAGACACAAGCTAAACAGGCTCTTACAGATTTCCAGCAAAATCTTTTTCTGGATGTCGAACAGTTCAACCTTCAGAAGAGTCAGGTTGCAATCGCAGCAAAGTCCGATACTGTGGCAATGAAAAGATATGAAGTTACAAAACAAAGGTTCCTTATTGGCAAGATTGCAGTACTTGATCTTAATGATGCAGATAGTCGTAAAGACCAGAACAAAAGAGCTTATGTTCAATCGCTTCAGGATTACTGGAGCTTTTTCTATAATTTAAGAAGTATTACATTATTTGATTTTATAAATAAGAAACCGCTCGAGACGGATTATGATAAGTTGATACAATAATATTTGATTGTCAGTCTGCCTTTCATGCAACGTAGTTTTTTAGAAGGAGATTCCTCGCTAACGCTCGGAATGACAGCCTGATATAGTAGACGTGAGGAAGATGTGGCAGCTCGCATTTGCGAGCCGCCACATCTTCCTCAATCGTGCCAAAAATAAAATGTCATTCCGAATGAATCCGACATCAGGCGGATGAATGAGGAATCTCCAGTATATTTTCCACCAATTCCTCAGATTAATAATTGATTGTTTTTGCAAAAAATTAATATCTTTGCGCCTCAATCAAAGAAGAATAACTAAAGAATCACACATAATCCCAAAAGACTAGACAAATGCAGAATAAAGCAGCTATCATCGTTCTGGCAATTGCATTAGGGTTGGTATCAATTTATCAGCTTTCATTTACAGGCGCTACCTACAAGGTTAAGAAAGCAGCCAGGGTATATGCAAATGGAGACCTGGAAAAAGAGACCAAATACCTCGATTCAATTTCCACATTACCAAAAGAAAAGTGGAGTTTTCTGGGTAACACATTTAAGGAATGTCAGAAAAAAGAACTGAACCTTGGCCTCGACCTTAAAGGCGGAATGAACGTTATCCTTGAAGTATCCGTAGAAGATATTTTAAAAGCTCTTTCAAACTATAGTCCTGATAAAACATTCAACGCAGCTCTGGCTCGTGCAAAGGAACTGCAGAAGAATAGTCAGTCTGATTATCTTACTTTATTTGGGAAAGCCTTTCAGGAAATTGATCCGAATGCCAAACTTGCTTCTGTATTTGGTACTGTGGAATTAAAGGAAAAGATAAATTTCAACTCGACCAATGATCAGGTTCTTAAAGTACTCGATAGCGAAGTAACTGGGGCGATAACCAATGCATTCAATATTCTTCGTACAAGGATAGACCGTTTCGGAGTTGTACAACCAAATATTACACAGCTCGCAACAAAAGGACAAATTCTTATCGAACTTCCGGGTCAGAATAACCCGAAACGTGTTCGTGAACTGCTCCAGGGAACAGCCAATCTTGAATTCTGGGAAACTTATGAAAACAGTGAGATTATCGGCGCCCTATCCAAGGCTAATAACCTTCTAAAAGATCTTCAGGCTAATGCTGAGAAAGCTAAAACAGTTGCTACAGAATCAACTAAAAAAATCGCTGTTTCTGATACAACAAAGAAAGACCAGTCGCTTCTTGACCTCATAAATAAAGATACTACTAAAGCTGCTGAAGCAACAACTCGTGAAGGGTTCACGCTTCAGAATCCATTATTCGGGATTCTTATTCCAAGGGTAACAGCTGAAGGTCAGGCATTACCTTCAAGTATGATAGGCCTTGCCAACGCAAAAGATACCGCAAAGATCGATGCTTATCTGAAAATGAACCAGATAAAAACATTATTCCCACGCGACCTTAAACTTCTGTGGAGTCAGAACCCTTATAAACAAGACCCCACAAAAACAATGTTCGAACTTCATGCAATAAAGATTACCACCCGGGACGGACGCCCACCTCTTGGCGGAGATGTTATTACCTCAGCCAGAACCTCGACAGGTGTAACCGGTGATGTAAAAGTTGACATGTCAATGAATTCGGAAGGTTCTAAAACCTGGGCCAGAATGACTCGTGAAAACATAGGCCGTTGTATTGCAGTAGTGCTTGATGGCTACGTTCGCTCATATCCGAGAGTTCAGAATGAGATTAATGGCGGAAGTACTGAAATTACAGGTGATTTTACAATTGAAGAGGCTGATGACCTTTCTAATATATTGAAATCCGGTAAATTGCCGGCGCCAACACATATAATATCAGATACAATCGTCGGACCTACCCTTGGTAAGGAAGCTATTAATTCAGGTTTTATCTCATTCTTTGTAGCATTCGCTCTTGTTCTGGGATTCATGGTGTTCTATTACAGCAGAAGCGCCGGAACAATTGCTGATATAGCTCTTTTTGCGAACCTGTTTCTGCTTTTTGGGGTGCTGGCTTCACTTAACGCAGTATTGTCTCTGCCTGGAATTGCGGGTATAGTGCTCACTATGGGTATGGACGTTGATGCGAATATTCTTATTTTTGAACGTATCAGGGAAGAACTGCGAGGTGGCAAAGGAATAAAGCTCGCACTCGCAGATGGATACAAACGAGCCTATCCTGCTATTATCGACTCAAAGGTAACAACGATGCTTACCGGTATTGTACTCTATGTTTTTGGAACCGGTCCTATCAGAAGTTTTGCAACAACCCTTATTATAGGTATTTTGACATCAGTTTTTGCATCAATATTCCTTACACGGCTTATTTATGAAGGTTTGCTGAAAAGAAATGTAAATCTTCATTTCTCTATTCCTCTTACAGCTAATGTATTCAAACACACAAAGATTGATTTTATCGGAATCAGGAAGTATTTTTATATTATCTCCGGCGTCATTATTACTTCTGGTATTATCTCATTGTTTGTCAGAGGGCTTAATCCCGGGATCGACTTTGCCGGTGGACGTACTTTTGTTATAAGATTTGATAAACCAGTTATTACAGAAGATATTGCAGCCAAACTCAATATCGCATTTGGTGATCTTCCTCAGGTTGTTACCTATGGAAAACAGAATCAGGTAAAAATTACTACAAAGTATAAGATCAATGAAAATGGTGTTGAAGATGAGGTAGATACAAAATTATATGAAGGACTTAAAAGCTTTCTGCCTGCTGGTGTCACAAAAGAAGTCTTTTTGACCGATAAGTACAGGGTAAGTTCCGAAACAGTTGGTCCTGTAGTTGCAGCAGATATAAAGATCAATGCATACTATGCGGTTGGTATTGCACTTGTCCTTATCTTTCTCTATATCTTTATGAGATACCGCTACTGGCAGTATGGTTTTGGGGCTGTTGCTTCATTGGCCCACGACGTCCTGCTTGTCCTTGGTGTTTACTCTTTGCTCTGGGGTCATATGCCATTCTCAATGGAAATTGACCAGTCATTTATAGCGGCAATCCTTACAGTGATCGGATTCTCAGTGAGTGATACTGTTATTGTCTTTGACAGAACAAGGGAATTCCTGCCATTATACCGTAAGCGGCCTTTCAGTGAAGTACTTAATATGGCTTTGAATTCAACCCTGAGCAGAACTATAAATACTACTTTTGCGGTAATTCTTACTATTCTGGCTATGTTCATCTTTGGAGGTGCTGTTATCAGAGGCTTCATGTTCGCACTTCTGGTTGGTATAGGAACAGGGGTTTATTCATCTGTATTCGTTGCCACAGCATTAATGTACGACACATCACCCAGGTCGAAAGATATGATTGAGGAGCCAAAAGCTAAAATAAAGGCGTCGATCTAGAAATCTAAATACATTAAGGGGTGTCAGAAATGACACCCTTTTTTAGTTATCATAATTTGAAGATTATCTTCCCGTTAATGCTAATAATTATTGAGCCCTCAGAGTCGTCATCCTGGGTGCTAGCGAGGGATCTCCATATGCTAACGATGAAAATCATCCGTAACCTTTTGCGCATAAGGATTTCATTTTAATTATAATTGGGATTTGTAAAGTTTATGAATATCATTAAACTTTTCTAACTTTGGCAATTCATTTGGGAAGAATATTTATTAAGAATTGATATGAGTGGACCGGAAATATTTGTTATCATCATTGTAGCACTTCTTCTTTTTGGTGCAGAAAAACTTCCTGATATTGCAAAAACTATTGGAAAGGGGATGCGTGATTTTAAGAAAGCTACTGATGATATAAGGAGAGAGATTGAAACCAGTACAAGCGATTTTCGAAAAGATCTTACGGACGTTTCTGAATCTATTAAGACTGATGTAACTTCCTACTCAGAAAAGCTTAAGAAAGATATGAATGATGTCTCTGACTCTATAAAGAATGATATGAACGATGTTACGTCTGATGCACGACAGAGCATGAATGATATGGCTTCGACCATTCATCAGGATGCAAATGAGATAAAAGATAACATCAATAAAGATGTGAATGAAACAAAGGAAAGCCCCAAAACGTCATCCAACGATATTTCCGGCAGTTTTTACAAAGAAGTAGCTGACTAACCGGAGAGAATCATTCTTCATAAAACTTTATGATCAGAACTAACGGAATTACTAAAGCTTACGGAAACCTTAAGGTACTTAAGGGAATTGATATCCTGATCCAGGATAAAGAGGTCGTATCAATAGTTGGAGCCAGTGGTGCCGGAAAAACAACCTTGTTGCAGATAATCGGAACACTTGATCGTCCTGACGGAGGGTCAATTTTTTATAATGATTCAGATGTCAGCCATCTTAAAGGAAGAGCTCTTTCATCTTTCCGCAACAGCCATATAGGATTTGTTTTTCAATTCCATCAGCTTCTTCCTGAATTTACAGCACTTGAAAATGTTTGTATCCCCGCCTATATAGCAGGAAAAAGCAAAACAGAGGCAGAAAACAGGGCTTCCGAACTTCTTGGATTCCTGAACCTTGCTGAAAGATTGGATCACAAACCATCAGAACTCAGCGGTGGTGAGCAGCAACGAGTGGCAGTAGCCCGTGCACTCGTCAATAACCCTTCAGTAATTCTGGCCGATGAGCCTTCAGGTAACCTCGATACAGAGAATAAAAATGAACTGCATAAACTATTCTTTAAACTCAGAGATACATTTGGCCAGACAATCATAATAGTTACCCACGATCGGCAGCTTGCTTCAATGTCAGACAGAGTACTTCAGATTAAAGACGGACTTATTGTTAATGAGTCTTAAAGAATCATATAACGGCATCCCTGCATCCGAAATAAAGGCATTCCTCGAAGAAAAGTATCTTCAGTATAATACCCCGTCATTTATAGATTGTGACCCCATTTCAATACCACATGGATTTCATGAGCTTCATGACAGGGAAATATCAGGTTTCCTTACTGCTGCCATAGCCTGGGGCCGCAGAGATCTTATTCTGAGAAGCAGCCGGACAATGCTGGAGTTAATGGACAATTCTCCTTATGAGTTTATTTCAACTGCTTCAGAAAATGAACTTCAACGGCTCATTCGATTCGTTCACAGGACATTCAATGGAACTGATTATATATACTTCATCCGGGGACTGAGATATATTTATTCCAACTTCTACAGTATGGAGGATGTTGTACTTCAGGGAATGATGACGTCCGGTTCACTTAAGGATGGTATGTCACATCTGAGAAAAATATTTTTTTCTCTTCCTCATGCAACACGAAATGAGAAACACTTTGCCGACGTAATGGGAGGAGCTGCAGGAAAAAGACTGAATATGTTTCTGAGATGGATGGTAAGAAAAGATAATTCCGGCGTTGATTTTGGCATCTGGACTAAAGTTGATCCATCAATCCTTTATATTCCTCTCGATCTGCATTCAGGTAATACTGCCCGCCGGCTCGGACTCCTGACTAGAAAGATGAATGACTGGAAATCAGTAGAAGAACTTACCGGAATCCTGAGAGAGTTTGATCCTGCAGATCCTGTAAAGTATGATTTTGCACTATTTGGTCTTGGTGTGAATGAAAAGTTTTGAAAATGTCCAATAATCATTTCATTTTTAAACAGTTCACAATAAATCAGGAGAAATCTGCTTTTAAAGTCGGAACAGATGGTGTTCTTCTGGGAGCCGTTGCGGATACAGATGGCGCCGGAAAAATCCTGGATATCGGTTCAGGTACAGGATTGATCTCAATAATGCTTGCCCAGAAATGCAACGCTGAGATAACAGCAATTGAGCCTGATTATGGATCATTTCTTCAAACTTATGAAAATGTCAATCGCAGCCCATGGCATGAAAGAATAAAGGTTCACCATACAACTTTTCAAAACCTTGATCCGAATCTCGGCCGATTCGACATGATTGTGACCAATCCTCCTTTTTTTAGTGATTCACTTAAAAATCCTGATCCGCGAAAATCGGCCGCAAGACATAACGAATCACTTTCTGCGGAAGATATATTGGAGGGCGCTTTAACGTTTATGAAAGAAGATGGTAATTTGCAACTGATACTTCCTTATGTTGAAGGGAATATTTTTATTGCAGAAGCTCATAAGTACGGATTTTATTGTAACAGAATAATTAAAATAAAGCCGGTACCGTCAGCCGAAATCAGGAGGATGATATTAAAATTCAGCAGAGTGCGGAAGAAACCTTCCGAAAGTTTCCTCACAATTGAACATGGTAAAAGACATGAGTTCACAGAAGAGTATATAAATCTTACGAAGGAGTTTTATCTGAAGTTCTGAGATTTTGCCCACCAACCCCCCTAAAGGGAGGCTTTTCTTTATTCACATCTTTATTGAAAATAATACTTTCGAGAATTTGTTCAAACCTGGGAGATCCCTCATTTTTCCACTTATAGTGTTTCGGTTAAATAATTAATTTTTTTAGTGGAAAAATTCGGGACGACACCGATTTTAAGAGAGGACAGGGGGAAGGAAGCAGCGACGATTCACCGGAATCTTGTTTTCTGATAAAATGACAATTGAATCGCCGCTGCTTCCTTCCCCCAATACACACAATAAACATTGTCATCCCTCAACTCATCCACCCTTGGGCATAATTCTAAAGCAATGGTTATGAGGTGGATGAGTTGAGGGATCTCCCAATCATTATACCGGAATTTAATAAACATATTCTTGTCTCTGATACCTAATCAAATAGTGCGAGGGTCTCTATTTCTAATAATATTTTGAGGCACTGCCGTTTTCTACCAATTAGTGATTGAGAAAAAATGTGATGAAAGATTAGTTTAGGGGGGCAGGGGGCCTACCCAAAAAGAATTAAGTCTACTGTATCATCTCGCTCTCCGGCAATCCATATTCCTCTTTCATCTCCACTCCGAGGGTCTTTAATTCATCAAGAACAGGATTATAAATCTGTGGAATAACGGGTCTGCAGACACCTTTTACCTCAATCTTTTTTTCAAGTATCATTTTTACCGCAATAGCTGCAGGGAGTGCAACGGTTCTTGCGATTGAGGTATTTGTCAGCGGAGATCCGAAATCAATCATCGATGACTTTATAACCTCCCTGTTTCCATCTGGATAAGATGCTAGGAAGATATGCTGTAATACAACCATATCACGATCCACAGGAGACAGAAACATTTTTTTAATCATACGGTCTGATGTGATTTCAAAAGGAGTGGTTTCGTGATATTGCAGTTTATCATCACTGAAAAATCCAAGAAAGTCAAGTGACTGCATTGCTGTTGATGTCAGTGACACTCCAAGCTTCTTTGCTAAATTTATCCTTAGATCCTTAACATCCAGCTCAGTTATTTCTGCAAGAAAATCTACATAGCTCATTCCCTGACAATCCTTTACAGAATCATCCAGCATGTTAAGACCCTTCATCATATCTAGCGACTCGCACCATCCCTTATATCTTAATGTGCCGCGATACATGGTTTTTGTTTCGGGTATACCGTATATATCTATATAACTTATCGAATCCCTGTTGGGATATACTTCAAGATTGCCAATTCCGGGGAAACTATAATCGAAAGTGTCCTTAAAAAGATCTGATGATTCAATGTAGACTTTTCTGTCTTTTTTCAGATAGTGTGCGCTGTTCCTGCTTGCCAGAATGACACCCTTCGGACTCCATGAAAACTTGTATTTCATTGGATTATCAGCAGACTCAGGAGCCGGAAGTGCGCCACATAATGAATAAAACTCTTCAACTTTTCCGCCTTTACCGTGAATATGATCAATAATCCTCATTGCTGTCATATGGTCTATACCCGGATCGAGTCCTATCTCATTAAGAAATAACAGACCGGCATTTTTGGCCGATTCATCAAGATCTTTCATTCCGGGTTGAATATATGAAGTGGTAACCATTGATTTTCCAAATCTCAGACACACCTTTGCAACTTCTGAATGGTACTTATATGGAAGCAGGCTGACCACAACATCATTTTCAGCAACAATCTTTTCAAGCATTGCCGGATCATCCATTGACCAGTCGAGTGATGAGCCATGAGGATTTCCATTTATCATTTCATCTGCTCTGTCTTTCATGGGTGAAGCAACCAGAAGCTCAAAATTATTTTTGAGCAGATATTCTACCATTGGTTTGACCACTAAGCCTGCTCCGAGTATTAAGACCTTTTCCATAAAATGTACTTTTTGTCAGAGTCCAAGATAATAAAAATGAAACTGAAAATGTATGACTTTAACCTGATTATAACTGAATTAAGAACAACGAACAAATGAATGACGAATTCAGAACCAGATGAAACTTCTGATTTCTGATTTCGAATGTTCGTTATTCTTCCTTTTCATTTAAATTTCATAAATTATACAAGATCATAGTAATAAACATTAGAAACTATTTCATTAATATTACCATCGATGTATCTTTGTAAGGAACAAGCTGAACAGAGAGAATAATTTAAATCGCTACATTCCGGATGCCTGATTTTCAGAAGTATGTAGAAACACCGCTGATGAAGCAATATAATAACATCAAGACCAAACATCCTGATGCTATATTACTTTTCAGAGTAGGAGATTTTTATGAAACTTTTGGTGAAGATGCTATCAGGACTTCAGAAATACTTGGGATCACACTTACCCGGAGGGCGAATGGATCGGGATCTTTTGTCGAATTAGCAGGTTTTCCATATCATGCACTCGACACATATCTGCCGCGCCTGGTAAGAGCCGGACAGAGAGTCGCAATCTGTGAACAGCTTGAAGATCCGAAACTCACAAAAAACATTGTCAAAAGAGGCATAATTGAACTCGTGACGCCAGGAGTTTCACTGAACGAAAATGTTCTGAATCATAAGGAGAACAATTTCCTTGCCGCAGTACATATTGATAAAAAAATTGCGGGGGTCGCATTCCTTGACATTTCCACCGGAGAATTTCTTACCTCGGAAGGAACTATAGAATATATAGATCAAATGCTCAATAACTTCCAGCCAAAGGAAGTCCTGTTTGAAAAAGGGAAAAAAGATCTTTTTATTGATTATTTCGGCCCCAAGTTCTATACTTTTAAGCTTGATGACTGGATCTTTACCCTGGATGCTGCAAACGACAGGTTGCTTAAACAGTTTGAAACCAGTTCCCTGAAGGGATTCGGTGTACAGAATCTGAATTTCGGAATAATAGCTGCAGGAGCTATATTATATTATCTTGATATTACTCAGCACGAACAGCTTGGACACATAACCAGCTTATCCAGGATCGAGGAGAACAGATACGTATGGCTTGATAAGTTTACAATAAAAAACCTTGAGCTGTTTCACTCTCCATATGAAGGAGCCAGGACACTTATTGATGTGATGGACCGTACTCTCTCCCCGATGGGAGGGCGACTGTTGAAAAGGTGGCTTTCACTTCCCCTGAAGGATATCCAGCCTGTTAATGACAGACTTGACGTGGTGCAGTATTTTGTTGTAAATGGTGTGGTAAAGGATGAAATCTCAGGTTTTATTCGCCAGGTTGGCGACCTTGAGAGGCTGATATCAAAAGTAGCTATAAACAGAATAAACCCCCGGGAGGTAGTTCAGCTGAAAAGAGCCCTTAAGGCTATTGATCCGATAAGAGATCTTTGTAATAAAAGCGGATGCCTGCCTCTTATTCAGATAGGTGAACAATTAAATCCATGTAAGACTATTGCGGAAAAGATAGATAAAGAGATTAACAACGATCCTCCCGTACAGCTTAATAAGGGAAGTGTAATTGCCAGTGGAATATCTGCCGAACTGGATGAATTGCGAAGAATATTATATAGTGGTAAGGACTATCTTTTAGATCTTCAGGCTCGTGAGAGTGAACGAACCGGGATAACTTCACTCAAGGTCAGCTTTAATAATGTTTTTGGCTATTACATTGAAGTACGAAATACACATAAAGATAAAGTCCCGCCTGAATGGATCAGAAAACAAACACTTGTAAGTGCAGAACGTTATATAACTGAGGAGCTTAAGGAATATGAAAGCAAGATACTCGGGGCAGAAGAGAAAATTATTGCACTCGAGACTCAGCTTTATACCGATCTTGTCCTGGCAATCCTTGAGTTTATTCCGCCGATTCAGCTGAATTCTTCACTGATAGCCAGGCTCGATTGCCTTCAGTCATTCGCAGTCATCTCAATTGAAAACAATTATACCAGGCCAGTGCTAAATGATTCCAGAATACTTGAAGTAACCGAAGGTCGTCACCCGGTAATCGAAAAGCAACTTCCGGCAGGAGAGTCATATGTTCCAAATGATATGTTCCTCGATACTGATGACCAGCAGATTATTATTCTTACCGGACCTAATATGTCAGGAAAATCAGCCCTTTTACGGCAAACGGCTCTTATTGTACTCATGGCACAAACCGGATGCTTTGTTCCTGCAAAAGCAGCAAGCATTGGTATGGTCGATAAGATATTTACCAGGGTCGGAGCTTCCGATAATATAAGTCTTGGGGAATCTACCTTTATGGTTGAGATGAATGAAACTGCGAGTATCCTGAATAATCTCTCTGATCGGAGCCTGGTTCTTCTTGATGAAATTGGCAGGGGGACAAGTACTTACGATGGAATTTCAATTGCCTGGGCAATGGTCGAGTATCTCCATGAAAATAAACTCAGGGCAAAAACTTTGTTTGCCACTCATTATCACGAGCTTAATGAAATGGAAAACTCATTCTCACGGGTAAAAAACTACAGCGTTTCAATAAAAGAACTTAATAATAAAGTTATATTTCTCAGGAAGCTAAAAAGAGGAGGAAGTGAGCATAGTTTCGGAATCCATGTGGCCAGAATGGCCGGCATGCCGAGAAGCGTGGTGAACCGTGCTGATGAAATATTAAAGGAATTGGAACAAAGTCATAATAAAAAAGAACTGTCTAAACCTATTGCAGATATTGCAGGCCACCGCGAAGGAATGCAATTAAGTATATTTCAGCTCGATGATCCCGTTCTGAAGCAGATCCGTGATGAGATTCTTGGAATTGATATAGATAATCTTACTCCTGTTGAAGCATTGAATAAACTTTATAACATAAAAAAATTGCTTAAATAAATTTCAAAAATATATTTTTGCAAAACATGTATTTTTATACACAATTACGAAATTAGGACAATGAGTTTTAGAAAGAGCCCTGTCATAACTATTATATCTGGCATTTTTATTGTTTTTATTATTTTTTCCGGCAGATCTTATAGCCAAACAATCAATCCTGAAGGAACAAATATTTTTTCAAAGAAATACAGCCAAAAACCGGACACGATAACCACTCAGAAGAAGGTTAATGTTATCACTGCCGAGGCTGATACGAATTTTACATGGGAAAAATATGCCGCTTTTCTCAAAAAAATATCTGATACAAGCAAATATATCGTTCTTCCTTTGAATGAATTCCGGCAGACATTCAATAACAAAAAGATTATCATTGGGTTAAGACATGATGTGGATGTTGATTTAAATGTGGCTTACCAGTTTTCCCAGGTAGAGACTGATCTCGGTTTCCATTCAACCTATTTTATTCTGCATTCTGCTGCATACTATCTGGAAAATCCAAATAATATGGAGGTTCATACAAATAAAATTCTTCCTATTCTGAAAAGTATGCAGAATGACAAGCATTTCGAAATTGGCTGGCATAATGACCTTGTTACTCTCCAGATAGTTTATAATATCAACCCTGTCACATTCCTCCATAATGAGCTTAACTGGCTCAGGTCAAATGGAATAAAAATTTATGGAACGGCATCCCATGGTTCAACTTATTGCAAGACTTACCATTACCTGAATTATTATTTTTTTGAGGAATGTACTTACCCTGTTGTGACAACTTATGTTAATAATATTTCAGTACCAAAAGACGGTAAGTCCATTACCATACTCAAAGGAAAGCTGGCAGATTTTAATCTTCAGTATGAAGCCTATTTTCTGAATAATAACAAAGCTTTTTCCGATGCAACTATAACAAACGGTATAAGATGGAATATCGGGATGCTTGATCTCAGCCTTTTACAACCCGGAGATCGTGCCATAATCCTTCTTCACCCGATTCACTGGCACAGGGCATCAGTCCATGCTAACATTGAATCTTTCAGTATTCAGGGTCAAAAATCGTGTTCCATCGATACTATCAATTCAAGAATAACCGTTGAGATGCCTTATGGAACAAATAAAGGTTCTTTGGTGGCAACATTTTATCTTTCTGCCGGTTCATATGCAAAAGTTTCAGGCACGCAACAGGCAAGCAGAAATACGCCGAATAACTTTAATAATCCGGTAACCTACAGGGTCTATGCTGAAAACAGGGATATACAAAGAGAATGGACCGTGACTGTGCATATTGCAAAAGCAAAAGCAAATTTTACATCTTTTACTGTCCCCGGACAAGTCGGTGCGACACAAATTGATACTGTGAGAAAATCAATATTGGCGGAAGTTGCCAGAGGCCATTCCAGAGATTCATTAAAACCGTCGTTTGTCTTATCTGATAATTCACACGTATATATAGGTGCACAGGAACAGTTAAGCGATGTGAATTACATGAACTTCTCCAATCCGGTTTTTTATATTGTTGTCGCAAATGGAGGCCAGTTATCAGAAAAATGGAAAGTTACAGTTCTTGAACAGTCGGATAAGACCGGCATGCTGATTTATCCCAATCCTTCAGACGGGAAAACAAACATGCAATTTGTAGGAGTAAAATCCACACCCACAACTGTAGATATCTTTAATTCCATGGGAGAAAAGGTATTTTCGGATAAAATCAAGAAAACAGGAGACTTCACGGTTGAAGAAGATCTTAAAAAGCTTGGCGGAGGAGTTTATATTGTCAGATATTCCGAAGTGAAAAAATCCGAAATAATTGTTATAAAAAAACATTAGTAAAGATATCTTTCACCCTTCTAGATTGTTTTTTCGCATATAAATCATTTTTCTTAGTAATTTTTTAAAAACTCTATAATGAAAAAGTTTTATCCTTCTTTTATCCTCTTATTTATAAATTTATTTGTTTTTTTATTTCCCGCTAATTCTCAGAATGGAACAGTGAAGCAGGAAAAACTTACCAGGTTTGAACTGCAGTCATCAGTCTTAATTTCTTCTGCCGGTGAAGAAATATCCACACCTGAATATAATTCAAAGGTTTACTGGTTTCCCGTCCGTGTACCATCTACGGTTCTTACGGGTTTGGTTTCTAATAATATTTATCCCGATCCATATTCAGGGCTTAACAATATGCTGATTCCGGATGCTTCAGATGAATTCAATAAAAAATATAACCTTGAACAGTACAGTCATCTTCCGAATAACCCAAATCCGTGGAAGAAACCATACTGGTACAGGACAACATTTAAGGTTCCAGTTACTGACCAGGGACGTTGCTTTCAGCTCATATTTAAAGGTATTAATTATCGTGCTGCGGTCTGGCTCAACGGGAAACAAATTACAGATTCAACTCAGATGGCAGGTATGTTTGCCCAGTATAGTCTCGACGTAAGTAAACAAATCAAAGCCGGTTCTGAGAATGTGCTTGCAGTGAAGATCTATCCGCTAGATTATCCGGGGCTTCCGGCTACTGAACAATTAAAGGCACTTGGTGATTTCTTTGACAATGGCGGTCCTACCGGCGACATAGGTAAAAATGTCACAATGTTATGTTCTGTAGGATGGGACTGGATCCCTCCTGTCAGGGACCGTAACATGGGAATATGGCTTCCTGTCTATCTGAGAACTTCAGGTGGTATTACCATCTCTGACCCGAAAATTGTCACCTCTCTTCCAAAACTTCCTGATACAACTCTTGCGACTATTTCTCTGAATCTTAAACTGCAAAATCATCTCAATTCAGATGAAAACGGGAAATTAACGGTCTCAATTAGTCCTGAAAACTTTAAAGGCAAGCTTCTGCAGTTTTCAAAAAATGTAGTAATCACGAAAAATGCCCCCACGACAATTGATCTTAATACTGAGAACACAAAAGAACTGAATATTAACAATCCTGTATTATGGTGGCCAAATGGCTATGGCAAGCCAAACCTCTACAGGGTAAGGCTCCAGTATGCAAATGCTTCTGGTATTTCTGATGACACCTCTTTTGTTTTTGGCATCAGGACAGTAAGTACAAAAGTTATTGATGTGAATGGTTTTTACCGGAGGGATTTCTATGTAAATGAGAGACGTGTTCAACTGACTGGCGGAGCCTGGGTTCCGGACATGATGCTTAATCGCGATTCAATAAGATATGATTATGAACTGCATCTATGCCGGAACTCTAATATAAACCTGGTGAGGATCTGGGGAGGAGGAATAACCCCCTGTGATGAATTCTTTGAGGCTGCCGACAGATACGGTTTATTCGTATGGTCAGATTTCTGGGTTACTGGTGATACACAGGGTGAATTTAAAGGATCTTCGGACTGGCCTCTTGAAGGTAAGGTGTTTGTTAAAAATGTAAAAAGTACAATCCTCAGGATACGAAATCATGCAAGTCTTCTGGTATGGACCGGAGGTAATGAAGGTCATGCCAGGAAGGAGCTTTATGATGCAATGAGGGAAAGCATAATTTCTCTTGATGGCACCCGGCCTTATATTCCAAGTTCATCCGGCTTTGCAAAACTTCCGTCCGGATGGAAAGGTGCATGGCCTGATGACATGCCTTCCGGAGTTTATAGCGGTGGACCTTATTCATGGCAGGATCCTTTAGTCTATTATAAAAAAGCCATTGCAGGCAAAGACTGGGTCTTTAAAGATGAAACAGGAATCCCGTCACAGCCACCATATAATATAATGTCTAAGATTATTCCCAACCTGGTCTGGGATAAAACTTTGCCTTTTCCTTTTAATAATACCTGGGGTTATCATGATGCAGCCACAGGAAACGGAAGGTATGACCTTTACAATACAGAAATGGTAAAGAGATATGGTGAACCGTTAAGCATGGAGGACTTTTGCAATAAAATGCAGCTTATGAATGCTATGGGTTACCAGGGAATTTTTGAAGCTGCAGGTCATAAATTGAATGAAATCGGCGGCGTAATGCTCTGGAAAGTAAACTCGGCTTTCCCAAGTGTGGTCTGGCAGGTGTATGACTGGTTCCTGATGCCGAACGCCGGATATTATTTTATGCAAAATGCCCTTGAACCAGTTCATCTTCAGCTTAATCTTAACGATTTTAATGTGCTGGCTGTTAACAGGACATATCTGCCTCTATCAGGTCTGACCGCTCAGGTTGAAATATTCAATTTAGATTCCAAATCATTATTCCATGAAGAAAAGAGCTTTCCCCTTTCTGCAACTGAAGTAAAGGAGGTTTTTTCTGTATCCTCAGAATTAACCAAACTTAAAGGAGTGAATTTTGTCGTTTTAAACCTGAAGAACACTGCAAGGAAAGTTATATCCCATAATGTTTACTGGCTGTCGGATAATAGTGATTTCAAATCGTTGAATGAGATGCAAAAAACTAAAGTGGATGTAAAAGTGCTCGCATCCATAAAAGGCAAGGATGCGACCACCTGGACAATTCAGATTACCAATCCGACAAAAAAGATGGCCTTTTTTATACGCCCGCAGCTAATAGCAGGTGGAGAAGAGATATTACCCAGTTACTGGACATCAGGTTATTTTACCCTGGCCCCTTCGGAAACAACTACTGTTTCTGTCAGCTGTCCCGCAATTAAGATCACTGGCAAGAAACCAATAATTACAGTTTCGGGATGGAATGTAAACCAGCAGGACATAAAAATTAATTAATTCTTTGGTTTACCAAGCTTCCTGACATTGCCTACATCAGCAGCAGTTACTTTCGAAGCCTGGTTTCCCCAGGAACTGCGGATATAACTAAGTATGTCAGCAATTTGTTTATCAGTAAGATAGGCCTGGGGAGGCATGGGCTGGTTATAGTCTCTCTCATTAACTGTAAGCGGTCCATCCAGCCCGAATAAAACAATCCTTATAATATCTGTTGCCGGACCTTTTATCTTATCATTACCTGCCAGCGGTGGAAACATTCCACGGACACCTTTCCCATCATTCTGGTGACATTGAAGACAATGTTTGATATATAGCTGATTCCCGCCTGGCTGTTCAGTCTGATTTAATTCTGATACAGAATTAGTACTATGAGACAATATATCATTCCACGGATGTTTTACAGGCCCTGCAAAAAAGAAATAAAACAGGGTGATAATAATAGAGAGAGTTATTTTCATTTTTTTGCATTATAAATTATCCTCCAGATACGACCCTCTTCCGAATCGGATACATAAATTGATCCATCGGGGCCCTGTGCCAGTCCCATAGGACGGTAAACCGCATCATTCGGGCTTTTAATAACCTTTACGCCTGCAAATCCGTCGGCGAAGATTTCCATTTCGCCTGAGGGTAACCCATTCTCAAACGGAACAAATGCAACAAAATAGCCTTTTTGATCGAGAGGAGACCTGTTCCAGGACCCATGGAACGCAATGAATGCACCATTTTTATATCTCTCAGGGAACATTTTACCTGTATAAAACAGAAGATCATTAGGTGCAAGGTGACCCGGGAAAGCCATAATTGGCCCTTTTGCCTTGTCACAACGACCGATCGCTTTGGAGTCGCCTCCGTATTCCGGTGCTAATACTTTCTGTTTTTTAAACTGATCGTAGTAACAGTATGGCCATCCGAAAAAGTCACCATCCTCCACCATAAAGAATTCTTCAGCCGGGAGTTCGGCTCCCTGCTGTTCTGAATACATATCAGGATAGAACTGAAACAGCTGATCGCGGCCATGCTGGACTACATACAGTTTATTATTTGAAGCATTCCAGGCAATAGCGATTGAGTTTCTTATACCCGAGGCATAATGATGTCCATTTTTAACCTGATCCTGACCCGGTACATCATCCTTGAATTTCCAGATGCCTGCATGTCGTTCAAGCTGAGGACATGGATCGAATCCTGTTGAGCCGGGAGTTCTGTCTACCTGCTGACATGCATTTGAAGGAGCACCTACATTTACATAAATATTTCCGGCGCCATCAAGAGCAAAAGTTTTATCCTGATGCTGGTTTTGTTTTTCAAAACCGGTTGCAATCACAACAGGTTGACCGGTAGGGACGAGTTCATCAGGAGTAAGAGGTACTCTGAAAACTTCTTCAAAATTGCTGTAATACAGAAATCCGTCAGAAATGTCAATTCCGGTGGTAAGAGTATTGCCAAAATACCGGATTACATCAGCTCGTCCGTTACCATCGCTGTCACGTAGAGCTACTATCCCTTTGCCGTTCTTAAGGCTTCTCAGTGCAAGATAAATATCTCCATTGCTATTGACAACAATATGCCGGCCTGAGCCTAGTTTATCAGCGACAACAAGAGCTGAAAATCCGGTTGGTAAGGTAAGCCCGGCATTGTCTTCAGGAATGTTTAATGAACCAGATTGACTTCTCATACAGAAACCTGAAATCACGACAGTGATCAGAATTAAAAGAACTGAAAAAGACTTGATAATTTTCATAGGAGACTATTATTAAGTTCAAAATATAATATACTCTCAGGCAGAAGAAGCATATGTCAAAACTGATCTAATTTATAACCGGATCAGGAAAAGAACGGATAATCTTCTATTTTGCTTTTTCGAAATAGTACGTACCTGTCATTTCATTTCCTGACATCTTGTTATTAAATGTCAGTGTCAGAAAATGTCCATCATTATCCATCTTCCACGTTTCGTTTGCAGTCATATCCTCTGGTCCGTTACCATTATTAAATGTTGTAGAAGATGCTATCATTATTGATCCGTCAGTAGCGGAACGCGTTGCCTTTGAAGTCCTTGGGATTTCATAAATAACTATTTTACAATCCTTGCCATCTAATGAGAGATTCTCTTCAAAAGGATATTCTTCACCATTCCCGTTTTCATATACACGTGTGGTAAACAAACTATCAGATTTAACTTGAATTGTTATTTTAGATAAAAATAATTGGGCATCTGCCACTGTACTTTTTTCTTTGTTTAATTTCCATTCACCTGATAAATCGGGATTCTGAGCATTGATAAAAGATAGAGGCAGAAGGAGCAGGAAAAAAATTATTAAAATGTTTGTTTTTGTTTTCATGATTAATAAATTAGGTTAAGATTGAAAGTTATTATGTAAAAATATGAAGAATGTACAAGCCTGTGAGACTTTAGAAATACTTCCTGAATTTATCACCTATTTTAAAATAGGTATATCTGCCGGCATCTTCTCCTTCAATGTGAACAGATTCGCCGTCAGTCTCAAATGTGCTGTGTTCACCAACAACCTGCGAGAAATAGACATTATGACTTTCTCCTTTTTCATCCAAAAGTAAAACATGAGCCAGGTTTTTATGGATATCAGAAATAAGGGAGGCGCTACAGAGGGGGCAATAGAACTCAAGTGATTCTCCATTCTGAATTTCGAAAGTAGGGTGTTTATGGCTGGTGTAGTTACCGATTTGAGGACTCAGCAGCAGAAGAGCAGAGTTTTTCTTGCTGTTTTTCACTTTGAAAATGATATTATCTCCAACCCTTAAGTGTTTCTTACACGCGGGACATAGAAAATCATTCATTATTACTTTCTTTTTCAGGTAGCTGAAGTATATAACAATAATACATTGTTTTTGTTTTCAGTCTTCTAAAATCAATTGGTAATGTGAAATCTGCAATAAGAAGACCTTCGGGCAGACTAAACAATATTCTCAAATCCCGTGAATTCCCTCAATACCATTTAAAACAATTTTTTTTAACTCAGCCATAATATTGACATTCAGTTGAATATAAACAGGAGTATTTTTTTGTCGAAAAAATAGAAAAAATAATATCTTTTAGTGTAACAAAAAAATACGTTGATCGTTTAAAATATTGTGTTGGTCATCAATTAATGATCATTCGTCAAATCCTAAAGATATGAGATATGCACTTATAATGCTATTACTATGTTTTAGCCTGACACTCTCTGCAACCACCTATTATGTTGCCACAAACGGCAGTAACAGCAATAATGGGACAACTACTTCCACCCCATGGCTTACATTGCAATATGGAATTGACCATGTCAAAGCCGGCGACATCCTATATATAAGAGGTGGAACATACAGGACAACAGGTAATGCCAGTTCTTCTGCACTTTTAACAATGAGCGGCATGGCCGGTACCAGTTCCAGTCATATCACCATTTCCGCATATCCCGGTGAAGTACCTGTATTAAATCTTGATAACATTACCACAAATCAGCCTGCCGTATTCGCATTATTTATGAACGGAAGCACCTATCTTGATCTCAAGGGGCTTACGGTAACCGGATTGGCA
>PMIL01000007.1 GCA_003157075.1 Bacteroidales bacterium
GTCATGTCGGTTCTTATTAATCCGGGAGCAACAGCATTTACAGTGATATTTCTCTTGCCTATTTCTTGTGCCAGCGCTTTGGTTGCACCTATAATAGCAGCTTTTGCAGCGGAATAATTCACCTGGCCGGGGAAGCCTCTCAGTCCTGACAAAGAGGTCATGTTAATAATCCGCCCATATTTTCTGGCAAGCATATTTTTTAAAACCGCTCTTGTCACATAAAAAAATCCATCAAGATTAGTATCTAACACATCATGCCAATGGCTATTTTCCATCCACGTCAAAAGGATGTCTTTCCTTATTCCCGCATTGTTGACAAGAACCTCTATAAACTCGTCCTTGTGTTCGTCATTCCAGCTATTTATTGCACCATCAACCTGATCGGAATCAGATACATCAAACTTTAAGAGGTCTCCGTTCCCTCCGGCTTGTTTTATCATTGCAAGAGTCTGAAGAGCTTCCTTTTCGTTAGATTTAAAATTTACCAGAACATGAAAATCCAATGAAACGAGCTTAATGCAAACAGCTCTTCCAATGCCCCTGGAACCGCCTGTGACTAATGCGTATCTCATTACGAATAAGGCTATAAATCAGTTAATTAATTCAAAGCAATGATGAAATTATTACAAATATAACCTTTAGTTTATTTTTATTTCTAAATATATTGTAAATCGTCAGCCTGAAGTTTACCTGGAAAGGCATAAATTTAATATGTGATTCTGAAGAAATTGTATAACCGGCAAATCACACAAAAATGGAAGAAAACAACTTTCAGAACTCAATGAAAACAAATGAGATATTCCTTAATAGTCTTTATACTATTAAACGAATGCTTCGGGAAGGTGACAGCAATAAACTATCGGCTATGATCCGGCTTAATCCTTCTCACGAAATATTCAAGGGTCATTTCCCCGGGAATCCAATATTGCCGGGTGTTTGTGTTGTTCAGATTCTGAAGGAGATTCTGATGTATCAATCAGATAATAAGCTGATTCTTAATTATGCCAGTTCGATCAAATATTTATCATATATAAATCCGGTGGTGAATAGCATAATAAATATTGATGTGGAACTCAAGGAAGCCGGGGATGGCAATATTTTTTGCAATGCAATCTTATATTTTGAATCAGTTGTTTTTTGTCGTTTCAAAGGGGAGTTTAAGATCATACGAAGATAAAATCATGTAAAATGGCAAATCCCATTACAGAGCCGGAGTAAATTCTATTGTAAACAGCAGAAGAATCAATAATGATCAGGATGGCAACATTCAGGTCTGTAAAGTATGCCCCTGCGGTATTTGATCATTAGTTTCAGAAGGTTTTATTCTGTTTTTTGGCTTCGGATGCCATATGCTTTTTATTAACCCGACCGCAAGTATAATGAGGAGAACACCTCCTCCAATACCTACAAGAAAGGATAATCCTACCATTCCGTTGCAGTAAATTTCGCATGATGCTACTGCCAGTAAAAAGCCCAATCCCAAAGCTGCCAGGACAATCAGAAATGAAAGAAGATCTTTCATTCCCCGGTTCATTTCTTTTTTCCGGGGCGCCGGCTGTTCATTCTGTAACTGTTTATTGTTCTGATAATATACCAGTTGTTTCGGTGCCTGACTATTATCATTCATCATATTCACATTTTGCTGTTCATGGCTTTTAAAACTGACCATATTGGTTAAGGAAGCTCTCATTACGGGATCATTTCCGGCATAGACCATAAGCATGAGGCCGGATAATGCAAGTGCCAGGTCAAAAGTTTTCTGCCTTATATATGAGTGTTTAAAAAGTCTGACTGAAGTGTTTTTTACAGGATATAATACCGATGAAGTTAAGAATGCTCCCAATAACACATCCTTTGAGAGAGTTGAAAAATGTATTCCGTTATAAGCAAGCTTTTCTCCAAGCACTACCCCCGCGGCCCCAAGTGCAATCTGAATCCCTGCAGACATGAATCTTGTTTTCCACGGATTCGTTGCTGCCCAGAAAGAAATATTTGAGGCAAGTTTTGGCGTTGCTCTGATCGCTCCCAATGGGATCAATCCAGCTAATATTGCCATCATTAAGATAAAGGTTTCGTTTTTTTGAAAAGGTGTTTTCTGTGATTGTTCTGATTTTACCGGATTCAGTATTGATACGCTGGCTTCATCAGTGGGCTCATTTGGCATGATGTCATCTTGATTTAAAACAACAGAAGAGTAACCGGATTCATTATTCACTTTGTTTATTGGAAACAATATATCTTCCTGTGAAGGACTAATGATGATATCCTTTGGCTCATTAAATATTCTTATCTGATCCGGAAGTTTTTTTAATTCATAATGATAAAGGTTGATCTCTGAGCTTTTCAGTATCTGCCGGAAAAACATTAGTTCGTTTATACCGGAATGTGTCAGTTTATTGAAATTTCCGGTTTCTCCTAAACTATATATAAGCTTTTCCGGATGCTTATCCTTTCCCTTGATATTTTTAGATGCATAACCATCATGGTTGTTATTCAGGATCTCATGGTATACATATCTGGTATATTTGCTGTTACTTGATTTTATTGCCCGGATTGGTTTGCTCCTGCCATAATCATACCTTGTTTTTGGCGTTTTACAGGCAAGGTCTACTTGCCGGGCGATCTGAATCCTGTCTGTTGCACATGATGAAATCAGTATGGCAGACAAAAGGATAGTTGATATTCTTATTCTCCTGCACATAACAAATAGTTTAAAGCATGTGTATTTAGTTCATTATGCAAGTTACATAAGCAGAAATCCAAAAACAATTATTTTTTACCGGCAATTAAATAGAGCAGGACTTGTTATATGTAATTACTGTTCGTCCATGACTTTTTCAGTTGCCGTCGATCCCGGATCCGTATATATTGCCTTACTTAATTAACAAAAGAACCACTGAAAACTAACCGGGCTGATTCCATTTCCCGGATCCCCGGTGAGGAACCCCGGATGGATAGGTTATTAATATTTAAGTTTGGAGAAATTTACAGGAGAAAATTTATTAATTTTAAATAAAAATTATATCCTGCCCTGAAGAGTTTGTGCATTTGTATAGATTTCATAATAACATATTTATATGAGCAACAAGATTCCCGGATCGATGGNNATGGCTTGAAAAAAGGAGAATCCCAAGATGGCTTGCATTAATCATCGTAATATTCGGATTGATTGTGCTTTTTTCCGGATTTACTTACCTGATCGGAGGAACAGTATCATCCTTTTCAGGAAATCTTTCTCAATATGAATCTACTCTTACATCGATCAACAGCTCATTTATCCAGTTTTTAAATGAGAATGGTTTAAAGGTCCCCAAAAATCAGTTTCTTACTCTTGTCCAGCCGGCCAAGATCCTTGAATATACTGCAAGCGCTTTGAATACAGTGTTCAATATGGTGGGTACGACCTTCCTGATCTTCCTTATCATTTTATTTATTCTTCTGGAATTCGGTAGTTTTTCTGTAAAAGCCAGAGCAATTCAGATTGAATCGGATAAATCCATTTCTTATTATTCTACGATTTTACGGAATATCCGTCACTACCTTGGGATAAAAACCCTGTTATGCTTATCAGTAGGAATTCTTGTCTATTTATCATTATTGATAATTGGGGTCGATTATCCTCTGCTATGGGCATTGATTGCAGCTCTGATGAATTATATCCCGAATATCGGATCAATCATCGCCACTATTCCGACTGTCCTCTTTGCCCTTATAGAGCTTGGATTAGGGGGTGCGCTCTGGACCCTGGCCGCGACTATGGTTATCCACAATGTTCTTGGAAATATAGTTGAACCCAGGATCATGGGAAAA
>PMIL01000018.1 GCA_003157075.1 Bacteroidales bacterium
AGTCAGATATTTATGTTTCGAATAAAGACGAAATTGCCGGATATTTGAATAAAATTCATGACCAAACTACTGCTCCTGTTACTATTGACGATTTGTATTTAGTCTGGTTAGACCCTAATTATAGTGATTTGGTATCGCTTCAGGATTTTCTTGCGATACATATCTATGGACAATCGGATAACGTATCCCTTGAACAAACTATATCATTTATAGATAATAAAATCAACATGTTGAAGATACTGTATCCTCAGAAACAAATATTGATTACAGAAACCGGTTGGACCACCAGCAAAAATGCTGGACAATTTACACCCCTTACCATTGCAGATGAAGTTTCACAAAAGCAATTTTATACACAATGCCAACAATGGAGCAATTCAAGTAAGATGCCTATTTTTTATTTCGAAGCTTTTAATGAACGTTGGAAAGGAGCAACAGCGACCGAAGCTGAAACAAATTGGGGTTTTTATTATGCTAATCGAACACCGAAATTGGTGTTTCAAGCGGGAAAATAAAGCAGGGATTAAAAGAATTTACTGCTTTATTTTTGATTCTTGCTCATTTTATTGACGAGGGGATTGTAAATTCAAACTTACTGCCTTTACCACACCCGCTTTCAGCCCAGATTTTCCCACCATGTTTTTCTATAAATTCCTTGCAAAGAATCAATCCTAATCCGGAGCCTTTTTCGTGATCTGTCCCATTTTGTACAACGATTGTATCTAATTTGAAAATGTTATTCCTTGTTTCTTCGCTCATTCCGATACCATTATCTGATACAGTGAAAAAAGTGTGGTTTTGCTGTGTAGTTGCTAGAATATTAACCGTGCCTCCTGAATTAGTGAATTTTATCGCATTCTGAACAAGATTTCGTAAAATAGTCTTTAACATATTCGGGTCAGCATATGCAATAGTATCATCAGTTACAGAATTGTTTAATGTGATGTTTTTAATAGTTGCAGATGAATTTAAGAGTCCAACAATTTCCTCAACAATTGGACTTAGCTGCAGATTTTCAGGTTTAAAATCATCTTGCCCGGTTTGGGTTCTTGCCCACAACAATAAATTATCAAGTAGAGTAAGTGTGTGTTCTGCTGTACTATTTATGTGCGTTATAAATTCTTCCGAATTTTCGGGACCATAGGTTAGTATATTTTTAATCAAAAGTTCTGAAAAGCCCAGAATACTGGTGAATGGGCTTCTTAAATCATGCGCGATTATTGAGAACAGTTTGTCTTTTGAGGCATTGAGTTCCTTTTGGTCATGGATTAATTGTTCTAATCTGTTCTCCGACTTTTCACGAAGGACTATTTGATGTATAAGGTCTTTATTTATTTGGATTAACTTGTCAACCAGTTTTGCTTTCTCCTCCGCCTGAATAAGTTCTAGTCTCGCAAAAAATAATGCCGCTGCAAATTTTGTTTTCTCTACTTTGACAATAACCAATTCACCAATCCGTTTCGCCTTCTCTTCGTCTGCAATAGCTAACTCTGCAGAATATTTTTCTTTCTCCTTGTTAGCGATTTTCAACTCAGTGGTCCTAATTGCATTTTCTTTATTTGCTAAGAGAAGCTCCTTCAATATAATTCTCTTATCCATGTACATATGATGTTCCGGATTAAAGTTGCTACCAATGGCTAAAAGTAGGATGCTTCCTAACAAACCTGAGTATTTCTACCTTCTTTGGCAGACTCGATTCTATTCTCAGGATCCGTTTTTTAAAGGATATATCCCGTGTGTCAAAGATAGATCCTATGATTCCGGTTATCGTTGCATAATTGCATTTAAGAGTTATATTATTCACAGAATTAATAATGACTTTTGAATCTGTAAACAAACCAACATCTTGCCCTTCATGGTTACAACAAACAAAAAAGCCTCGACATTATTGTATGTCAAGGCTTTATATGTTTGAAAAAGTACCCCTAACCGAACTTTTTTCCGAACCTTTTCTCAAGGATTTAGATTTGATCTGGAGAATAAATTAGATCATTATTGTATTACCCGATGATCTTCACCTCGATTATTTAAATTTGAAAAGCAAATCATTTTTGCATTTCTAATCTTCGTGTATTAATTAGAGGATTATTGGATTAGTTTCAATTATAACATATCTTAATACCATGAAATACGCCTGGACAACACTATGGATTATTGTTTTTGCAAGTGTTGAATTTGGTTGCCAAAAGGAGAAAAAAGCTGACCCCCTTACGATTCCTGAATGGAAATGGGAATGGGAATTACATTGCACCCCAATGGGAGACTCCGAAGTGGATAACATAACTGTAAATCCGAAAGATGACAGTTTATGGTTTGTCACGTCGATGAATGGTTTATACGTGACTTTTAATGGCGGTAGTAGCTGGGAAAAGCCTTTTTCTGCATACACTTATGCATTAGAGATAGATCCAAATGATCCGTCAAGAATATTTGTTGGTTCGGGAAATGAAATGTACTTGTCAACAGACTATGGGCACAACTGGACGCATATAAATTCTTTCCCGGCAACTATTTATTCCATTCTGGTAAGCAAAATCGATAATTCTGTTTATGTCTGTCTGGGATGGGGCGAAAGTGTTACAGCAAATGGAATTTTTAAATCCAGTGATATGGGGAAGACGTGGACTGAATACTTATATAATATAAGAGAAAAAGGTCTTATTCCATGGGATATTGAAGAAGATTCGCTGAACCATAAGCTGTACATTGCAACCGAAATATTTAATCATCCACAACCATATCATCCTCCATTTTTAAGATCATCCGATGGAGGCATTACCTGGGAAGACATTTCGGGAACATCATTATGGTGGCATGTGATCAAAATCCAGGTACATCCTCTTACGCATGACGTATATGTTCAAACTGAAGGAGCCGGATTATTTTCTTCATCAGATTTCGGTGATCATTGGCAATATCTTGAAAATCAATTTTCGGAAGTCTTCATTATAGACAAAAATAATCCTCAAATATTCTGGGGAGGAAATCATACTTACGGTAATTACGTTAAACTCTCAGGAGGTGTATACCTATCAAAAGATAATGGGGATAATTTTAAACTTGTGGGATTATCTGGTCTTATTGTTACCGGTCTTTGTCTGAATAGAAACAGCACATCGTTGTATGTTGCATCTTACAACAGTGGGATATTTGTATTTAAGTTATTGGCGGGATCCCCGCCTGACCATTGACGAAGTCAGCCGGGCAGGGAACCGTCAACTATTGTACCCCTAACCGTACTTTTTACCGAACCTTTTCTGAAGGACTTAGATTCGATTTGGCACGTAGACTCGAGACCCAAAATATATCAGCTACTCACAAAATGAGTGTCTTTTTTACGACAGGTTTTGAAGTAAAAGGGATTTTAGTCCGAAAGATTATGCGATCTTGGGATCAGGTGAAAGGAAGTTTATCTTCAACTGAATAATCCGGACTATACTGAGC
>PMIL01000106.1 GCA_003157075.1 Bacteroidales bacterium
GCCGGAACCATGATGGCCAATAAGATGAGAAAAGATCTTCCCTCTTCAGATTGGAATATCACAATTATAGACAAAGAAAAAGATCATTTTTATCAACCCGGATTTCTTTTTATACCATTTGGATATTATACCAGGAAAGATGTTGTAAAAAAAGAATCAAAATTTCTTTCCAAAGGCATTGATATCGTTTACCAGGAAATAGGAAAAATTGACAAGTCGCTCAGTAAAGTTTATCTGAAAGATGGTACAGCTTTCGATTTCGATATTTTAATTATAGCTACCGGTGCTCGTATAAGTCCNNGAAGACACTCCTGGTCTCAAGGGTGAATTATGGCAAAAAAGTATTTTCGACTTTTACACAATTGAAGGAGCCGAGTCCCTTGCACTGTTTTTAGAGAAATGGAAAGGAGGAAATATGGTTATCAACATTGCTGATAATCCAATTAAATGTCCGGTCGCCCCTCTTGAGTTTGCATTTTATGCGGATGAATATTTTACAAAAAAGGGTATCAGGGATAAAGTCAATATTACGTACGTTACACCCATGTCGGGCGCTTTTACAAAACCTATTGCGTCAAAGTCCTTCGGTAATCTGCTTGAAAACAAGAATATCCACCTGCTCACCGATTTCTTCCTTGGAGAAGTGGATAATGATAACAAAAAAATATTGGATTTTGGCGGACGTGAAGTACCCTTTGACTGCCTGATCACCATCCCTCTTCACTCAGGAGATCCTGTTGTACTGAACAGCGGGCTTGGTGACGAATTCGGATTTGTTAAAGCTGATAAAAACACCCTCCAGTCTGTAATCAGTAAAAACATTTTTGTGATAGGAGATGCAGGAAATTTTCCATCTTCAAAAGCGGGATCCGTGGCACATTTCCAGGCAGAAGTCCTTCATGAAAACATTTTAAGCTTTATAAGAAACAAACCATTAACAGCTTCCTTTGACGGGCATTCAAATTGTTACGTAGAAACAGGTTTCGGCAAAGGCATTCTTATTGACTTCAACTATACAACCGAACCATTGACCGGGATGTTTCCGCTTCCTATAGTAGGACCCTTTGCCCTGCTCAAAGAAACCAGGATAAATCATTGGGGAAAACTTTTCTTTAAGTGGATCTACTGGAATATTCTTCTAATGGGAAGAAAATTACCGGTCAGCAACCATATGTCGATGAGCGGCAAGATTTCAAGCTGATTGAAAATATTATTTATTATACTTTTAAATTTTCTAATCTTAAAATATTATGCCACAGAAAACTTATGCAGGAATTACAGTTGATGTAAACGAAGAGGGTTATTTTACAAATCCTTCCCAATGGACAAAAGAAATTGCAATTGAGATTGCAAAAGAAGAAGGCTTAGTCCTTACCGGTCAGCATTTTGCAATAATGGAATTTCTTCGCAACAGATTTCTCGGCGGAGAAGCGCTTTCAATCAGGAGTATCAATCATTCGGGTGTTCTCGATGTAAAAACATTTTATCAGTTGTTCCCCGGAGCTCCTCTTAAAAAAGCTACAAAAATTGCCGGCATTCCTAAACCTTCAAGTTGTATCTAACCCTTAAACTACAAGATATATGAGTACAGAACAAGATTTTCGGATCAGAAAAGTCAATATCATTTGTGCCAAAGGTGCAATTGAAGATGTATATGCAACCCTCGTTATGGGCAACGGAGCAGTCATGGAAGGTATCGAAACAAATATCTTCTTCACCTTCTTCGGACTGGACGCTATCGTAAAAAAAAGAATGGATAAGCTTCATACCGGAGTAATAGGAAATCCGGCTTTAAGATTACCTGGTGGAGCAAGAATGCCTTCACTCCTTGGCGTAATTCCCGGAATGGAATCTTTTACATCATGGATGATGATGCGAGAGATGGAAAAGCTCGATATTCCGCCAGTAAGTGAGTTTATGGACTTAATTACAGCCGGTGGGGGGAAAATTTATGCCTGCAAACTTGCCATGGATATGTTTAAATTCAAAAAGGAAGATCTGTCTGAGCATGTCAGCGGGATTCTTACAATCGGTGAGTTCTATGCTCATGCCGGAGGTGAAGGTTCACAGATAATTTTCACCTAATCAATAAAGTCAGAATGAAGAACATTCGAATTAAGAATGCAGAAGTAATGTGAAATTCTTAATTCTTAATTCGTTGTTCGTAGTTCTTAATACATTTGATTTTCAAATATCAACATGGCTCCGTTTTAGTCAAATCAAGCTAATAAATCTATATTCTTTTTGACTTACCGATAGTTAAAAGTAATTTTGGCATTAAATACCAAAACAGAAGCCAATCCAATAAATGAGCGAGCTCGAGAAATATTTTTACCAGTACAGAAAGAACATAATTGGTATCGATGCTGAAATAATGACACCTTACGGCCCCAGAAAACTCATCTATGCAGACTGGATAGCAAGCGGCAGGCTTTATTCGCAAATTGAAAAAAGGATTTCAGACGACATCGGCCCCATGGTCGGCAATACTCATTCGGAATCCACCTCTACCGGCAAGGCAATGACAGATGCTTATCATCATGCCCAGAAAATTGTGAAACACCATGTGAATGCCAATGATAATGACATTTTAATATTCACCGGCACAGGAATGACCTCCGCAATTGCCAAGCTTCAAAGACTACTTGGGCTAAAAGTGCCGGAACAGGCTATTAAGTTCTGTTCCTGGGCACATGGAAATTATAAGACCTGCAAGGACATCCCGAATCATAAACGCCCTGTTGTATTTTTAACTCATACAGAGCATCATTCCAACCACACTTCCTGGTTTGAAACACTTGCAGATGTCGTCGTTTTAGAACCATCACCAGATCTTACAGTCAATCCGGAAGCTCTTCGCAGAGAGATTGTCAAGTATAAAGACAGACCCCTGCTGATAGGCTCTTTCAGCTCATGTTCCAATGTAACCGGTTATTATCCTCCTTACCATGAACTTGCAAAGATAATGCATGAAAATCATGGCTATTGCTTTGTAGATTTTGCTGCCTCAGCTCCTTATGTTGACATTAATATGCACCCTGCAGAAAAAGATTGTCAGCTTGATGCTATCTTCTTCTCACCTCATAAATTTCTAGGCGGGCCTGGCAGCTCTGGAGTTTTGATCTTCAGTAAGGAGCTATACAAAAATGATATTCCTGACAATCCCGGCGGAGGAACTGTAAAATGGACCAACAGATGGGGCGGTTACAGCTACATCAGCGACATTGAAGTAAAAGAAGACGGCGGTACTCCGGGATTTCTCCAGGGAATTAAGGCTGCCCTGGCTGTCACACTTAAAGAAAACATGGATACAGAAAAAATTCGGCTAAGGGAAAACGAACTTATTGAATTGACATTCAGTGAATTATCAAATATTCCAAATCTCCATATTCTTGCCCCTGAGATTAAAGACAGACTCGGCGTTTTTTCATTTTATGTTGATAATATTCATCACAACCTCTTTACAAGTCTGCTTAATGACCATTTTGGGATCCAGGTAAGAGGAGGATGTTCCTGTGCAGGAACCTACGGCCATTTCCTGCTGAATGTGGACTTCAAAATGTCGAAAGAAATTACAGACAGGATAGATACCGGAGATCTTTCAATGAAACCGGGATGGATAAGACTGTCGCTCCATCCTACAATGACAGATAATGAATTACTCTTTATTACTGACGCAATAAAACAAACATCAGAAAAGGCCAAGGAGTGGGAAAAAGATTACTGTTACAACATACATACAAATGAATTCTCTCACTGCAAAAACTCTGTAAAGGAGAACACCGGTATCCCTGACTGGTTTAAAATAGAGTGAATGAGATTTTTGTATCGTTTCATACTCAAAGTTTTACCTGCCAAAACATAAGTTTCGTATTTAATATGAGAACAACTTCATGCCTGTAACTGTTTAATAAATAATAGTTTTGTATCCTAAATTCTTAATTTAATTAAAATCAACATAAATAATAAATAAATATTAATTCCGGAGGTTATAATGAACGGTAATGACACAGTTTCTACAGATGTACTTATAATCGGTGGTGGTCCGTCAGGTCTGGCCACGGCTATCCGCCTGGCAGATATACTAAAACAAACTGGCCGGAACAACAGAATATTGCTGATTGAAAAAGGTCGTGAGATCGGCAGTCATATATTATCTGGTGCAGTAATTAAACCATTGGTTTTTAAGGAATTGTTACCTGATGTTAATCTGTCGGAGATCCCATTTAATTCTGAAGTAACTAAGGATACAACGATATTGCTTGGGGAAAAAGGTTTCATTGCCCTGCCTTTCCACGTCCCATATATGAGTAATAAGGGCAACTACGTTGCTTCATTAGGTCAGGTTTGCAGGTATCTGGCAATAAAAGCTCAGGAAAAAGGGGTGGAGATATATACAGGTTTTGCCATAGATGAGATTTTGTATAAGGATGGGAAAGTTATTGGGGCCAAAACCAAGGATACAGGTATCGACCATCATGGCCAGAAACTCGAAAATTTTCAGCCAGGTACGCGGATAGAAGCCAGAATCACTGTTTTTGCTGAAGGCACGCGTGGTAGTCTGACTAAAATGCTCATTGCTAAATTTAACCTCAACAAAGACAGGAATGAACAGGTATATTCTTTAGGTTGTAAGGAATTATGGGTCGTTCCACCGGGCAACATAAAACCGGGAGAAATATACCACACAATGGGATATCCTCTCGATAATGACGAATTCGGAGGTGGTTTCATATATGGTCTGAATGATAATAAAGTGGCTGTAGGCCTGGTAGTCGGACTGGATTATCAGGATCCCTCCTTCGATGTTCATGATGCCTTCCAGATTTGGAAAGCCAGCTCCTTCGTCTCAAAGATATTAAAGGGAGGAAAAATGGTGGAATATGGAGCAAAAACTCTTCCCGAGGGTGGTTATTATGCAATTCCCAAATTATATACTGACAATGCCATTATAGTGGGCGACAGTGCAGGTCTGGTCGCCATGCCTGCCTTGAAAGGAGTGCATCTGGCCGTCAGATCCGGAATGCTGGCAGCTCAAACCGCAGCCGATGCTTTATCAAGAAACGACACCTCTGAAAAAAGTCTTCAGCAATATGAGACTCTGGTAAATAACAGTTCCATCTATAAAGAAATGTATGTGGTGCGAAATTTCAGACAGGGATTTGCAAAAGGGCTTATTGCTGGCGGTCTGCTTTTCGGAACACAGCTGATAACAGGCGGGGCAGGTTTTTTCGGAAGGTTGAGATCACATGCAGACTACCAGACAACACTTAAATTAAGCGAGCTTAAAAAGAAACCATTTAAAGAGAGGTTTAAAGGAAAACTTGAATTCGATAAAGTTCTTACTTTCGATAAATCAACAGATGTTTACCATTCAGGAGTCTATCATGATGAGGATCAGGTTGTGCATCTTCATATCAAAGACATGGAGAAATTCAATGCAGTAAACATTGAAGAATATGGCGCTCCTGAACAATTTTTTTGTTCGTCGGAGGTATACGAGTTACATGTAGATAAAGCCGGTCATAAAGAGATCAGGATACACGCGGAAAACTGTATGCACTGCAAAACCTGTGATATAAAATCTCCGGGAGATAATATTACCTGGGTAGTTCCGAATGGAGGCAATGGTCCGGATTTTCAAAACATGTAACGATAAAAAGAAAATATAACAATGGCTTTAACTATAATAAGTTTAATAAAACAAGTTCCGCTCCCGAGTGAAATGAGAATGGGGGAAGATGGACTGATGGATAGGACAAAAGCAAAATCCATCATTAATATAGATTGTTCATTCGGACTTGAAGCGGGTTTGCAGCTGAAGAAGCAGTATCCTGATGCCAGGCTGATTGTATGCTCGATGGGACCCAAGTCGTTTGAGAACTCTCTCAGGACAGCTGTTTCAATGGGCTATGACGAGGCATATCTGTTATCGGACCGAAAGCTTGGTGGAAGTGATACTTATGCCACCGGGCTTGCAATATCCACAATGCTCAAACATCTCGGTTTTACAAAAGATTCCAAAGAGCCATTCATCATTTTGGCGGGAAGGCAGACCAGTGATGGCGATACTGCACACGTACCATCTCAGGTAGCAGAAAAAATAGGAATTCCCCAGGCCACTTTTGTTGAGAGTGTAAAGGCCGATGGCGCCGGCAATGTAATTGCCAAAAGAATAATAGAAGGCGGATATCAGATCCTGAAATTACCGATACCTTGCGTCATCTCATTAACGCCAACCGGAATCCCTCCCCGAAAGCCATCATTGAGCGGAGCTATTAAGGCCCGCAATCTTCAAATTACAACTTTTGGCATAGACGATATCGGTTTGGGAACAGAAAAGATCGGTATCAATGGCTCCCCCACTATCGTAGTAAAAGTGGTAAATATTGTAAGCGAAAGGCCTCCGATAGTAATGTCGGAAGGCCATAATGAAGCTGCACTGGTAGATAGCTTAATAGTCAATCTGAAAAAAGGCGGAAATGTTCTAGAAAAGAAAGAGAAGGTTGATAAGAAAGAAATTGAATATCCCGATTTCCCTGACAAAGATTTCAGAAACGGAGCAAGAGGAATCCTTACCTGGGCTGAATTAACCAATGGCAAAATTTCGAGACCGTCTCTCGAACTGCTTACTCCTGCAAGGAACCTGGCAAATCAGCTTGGCAACGATACCAAAGTGATGACATTAATAATTGGAAAAAATGTTAAGCCCTTTGCTCAAACGCTGATTGAACATGGCTCTGATGAAGTTATTATTGTTGAAAATGAGAAGCTTGAAGAATATCTTGTCATGCCATTTTCATCAGTTATTGCACAGGTAATAAAGGAAAGAAATCCGGAAATAGCGCTTTTTGCTGCAACCACCTCAGGCCGGGAATTAGCCCCGAGAATAGGTATGAAAACTGATAGCGGTGTTACGGCAGACTGCACCGGACTAGAGATCGGAGAATATATTGATAAAAAGGAAAAAGTTATTTACAAACCTATTCTTGAATCAAGAAGGCCTACCTATGGCGAAAGTAAACTTGCAACTATTCTTGGATTCGTATGCCCTCAGATTTCAACTGCCAGGGCAGGCACATTTGAAGTGCCTGTAGTTGTTGAAGGAAGAAAAGGGATTGTATCATATTTCAATCCGGTTCTTGAAGATAAAGACTTTGTCGTTGAAATAGTAAAGACAGAACGGGGTGAGGGTGGCCTGCAAAATCTTTTCAGTGCAGATATAATTATTACAGGGGGAAGAGGAACCACCGGTGATAATCTGGCACTGATAAAGAGCCTTGCCGCAGAGCTAAAAAAACAGGGTGTAAATGCAGAATGGGCAAGCAGCCGTCCTGTAGTAGATGAAGGTGTCGCCGAGTATGCGCGACAGGTCGGCCAGACCGGGAAGACAATCCGTCCGAAAATATATGTAGCTGTGGGAGTATCAGGTGCAATACAGCATATTGCCGGCATGAAGGAGTCTGAAAAAATTATTGCAATCGATCACAACCCGAAAGCACACATCTTCAATTATGCAGATTTTGGAATTGTCGGAGAATATACAGATATCGTTCCTGAATTAATTGAAAGGGTTAAAGCAGGGTTTAAATTCGGTATAGAAGCTAAGAAAAATTGACATATGTAATTTAAATTGAGGTATCAAAAAACCAACTATTTGAATAAGTGTGAATCGTGTAACACTTTCTATAATTTATGTAACGCTTAACTGGTTTAAGGTGCATAATTTTGAATCACAAAATTCATTAAAATTAATGAAAGAGAAAGGATGAATTCTATCCTAAATAACCAGTTTTTTGTTATTGTAGAAGCGTTTAAAATCAGAGCTTCATCAGAAATTAACCTATGGTTTATCTGAATATTGAAATTAAATACACAAAACATGAAAACAATTATCGTTCCTCTTGATTTCTCAGAAGAATCATTAACTGGTGTGAAACTCTCATTGATGCTTGCTAAAAAAACCAATGCGAATATCCAATTGATTCATGTAATAGGCAATAAATTAAACCATAGTAATGAATTAATTGGAACGGAGAATCAATATGCAAAAACGAAATTCGAGGATATCATTCAAAAATGCAAAGAGAATGATGATACAAATTGTGCCTTGGATTACACTATTAAAGAAGGTCAGATATTTAGAGAAATAACCAAATTTGCTGATAATTATAATGACGCGCTAATAGTGCTCTCAACGCATGGAGGATCAGGTTTTGAAGAATTGTTTATTGGAGGCAATGCTTACAAAATAATCTCTCATTCGCGGAATCCTGTGATCACTATCAGAAGAAGTAAAATATCTTCAAATATTAATAATATAGTATTGCCACTGGATATTACTTTTGAAACAAGGGAAAAGGTCCCATATACTGTTGAGTTGGCAAAAGCATTTAGTTCAAAAATTCACCTGATTACAATAAGACTCTCAAATTTAAAGAGTATTCAGAAAAAGCTTCATCAATATGCAGGACAGGTAATAGCGTACCTTGAAACTCACAAAATTCCTTATTCAATTGAACATCTTCATGGTAGCAATCTGACTGATTTAACTCTCGATTATTCAAAATCAGTAGATGCTGACCTTATTTCAATAATGACTGAACAGGAGAAAAGCGCTACTAACTTACTATTGGGTAATTTTGCTCATCAGATGATAAACAAAGCATTCATTCCTGTTTTATCATTCCCAAATTATCATCTGCGCATAAATACAGAGGATATCTGGTCTTTAGGAGCATTTAATGCTTAGGGAAGAGCCCGCAAACAATGCAGTAATTAATCTGGAACGAAAAACAGAACACGAGATAACCGAACTTACAAAAGAATATGATGAACAGGCAGAGAGGACAAAAGAAAAATAAATCTTAAATCACCAGCAGCTTGAATCCCAAAAGATTCACAAGTTTTTGCCCTGGACAGAATATCTGGTACGCGGGAGACCACACTTTGGCCAGATACCTGTCCTGTCTATCACGGATTTTTAGTATTAATTCATCCATTGGAGGCAGATTAGTAGCTTCACGATAATCATAACCCAGAACCCTTATTATCTGAGCCAGATCATTGAATTTACCCAGATTCAGAGTCATTATTTCAAGCTTTTTCTCAAGGGCTTTTACTGACAATGGGTTTAAAGGCCGGAAAATGTATAGCTGATAGAGAAAATACTTAGACTTCTGCCTGAAATTATGTATGGTCTCAGGTTTAGGATTGTTCCTGCATTTTAAATAGATTTTTGCAACCTGATTATATGTAACATCAAGTTCACTGATAAGGAGCTTCGGATCAATCATATTCATGGTCTGAAAACGTATCCGGTAACTGGTTTTATTTAATAATGCTTCTATATGACCAAGTGCTGAGCTTATCTCCACAAAAAGCTCACCGGGGGGTTTTGGTTTTTCAAGTAAAATGCTAAGAACCGGATTTCCCTGAAGACCTGAAAAAATATCAGGAAATTCTTTTTTCAGATCCCTTAGTATTTTTCTATACACTGAAGCTTCGCGCCAGGAACACAATGTTCTTCCAATCTCTCTCAGATCAGCAATATCTCTCGCATAGTATGGATTATTTGTCTGATGAGCTGAAAGCTTCAATAAAGATCTTGATTTCTTCATGAGAACACGAATATCATGAATCGCATTCTCATCCGGAATGTCGGACCTCTTCAGTAATGCCTGCGATTTTCTGATATATCCTGCAATAGCAGGTTTTAATTGCTTCAGTTTTACAAAATCAAGTTCCATTGTTATACTTGAAAACTTTATACAGCCAGATAAAGTTACATAAATTAAATTACTCAAGGAAAAAGTCAAATTCTTCGGCTTAGATCCAGCCTGCAAATAACCACATTTTTGTAACAATATATTAACCTGAATCTACTTATAAAACGTTAAATTTGCTTTACACTAATAATAAACACTTTAGAATGGGTAAAATTACCAAAGGCCAGAGGATAGGCATTCTTACTGCAGGAGGCGATTGTCCGGGGATAAATGCAGCTATCCGTGGTGTCGGAAAAACTGCAATAGTCAAATACGGAATGACACTGGTTGGGATAAGTGACGGATTTTCAGGTATGATAAACAAGGAATACAGGGAGCTGACCGAACATGATCTATCAGGTATTCTCACAGTTGGAGGCACCATTTTAGGGACCTCGCGGGAGAAACCTTTTAAAAGCACCGGAAAAGGGAAAAATGAAATCAGTAAACCTGTCCTCATAAAAGAGCATTATGAACAAATGGGCCTCGACTGCCTTGTCTGTATTGGGGGAAATGGAACCATGAAGACAGCCCATCTCCTCTCCCAGGAAGGCTTGAATGTTGTTGGCATACCAAAAACAATTGATAATGATGTCTGGGGTACCGACCTGACATTCGGATTTGATTCGGCAGTCAATATTGCCGTCGAAGCGATCGATCGCTTGCACTCTACAGCAAACTCACATAAAAGGATTATGGTAATTGAGGTGATGGGACACAATGCCGGCTGGATCGCATTGTATTCAGGCATCGCAGGCGGTGGAGACGTTATTTTGATCCCTGAGATTCAATATGATGATAACAAAATAGCAGATTATCTTCTTCAAAGGGTAAATGATAATAAACCCTATTCCATAGTAGTTGTTGCCGAGGGGATCAGAAATCCGATCAGGGAGAGTTGCTCTGCTGCTCAATCACTGAGCAGAAGAATAAACGAATTAACCGGACTCGAAACCAGGGAAACAGTGTTGGGTTATATCCAGAGAGGTGGTACCCCCTCTCCTATGGACCGGGTACTTGCTACACGGTATGGTTCTGCCGCCGCTGATATGATAGCCGGACGAGACTTTGGCAAAATGGTTGCTTTGAAAAATACAGAGATTGTATCAGTTCCCCTCGCTGATGTCATGGGAAAACTAAAACTTGTTGATCAAAAAGATACCCTGGTGATCCAGGCGCAGAAAATGGGAACCAGTTTCGGAATCTGATCATAAAGGTTTATTTATTGTTTTATTGACAGGGGAAAATGAAAAGAATAATCTTAATCCGTCACGGAAAAGCTGAAGACGAATCGTCTGAAATCTCTGATTTCGAACGATCCCTGACTCTTAAGGGAAAAGTTATAGCAGGAATCATGGCCCGCAAGCTTTTGGAAAAAGAAAAATCTATGGGTGTTATCCTGACAAGCCCGGCGTTCAGAGCTCTCGAAACAGCATTAATTTTTGCAGGAGAATTCGGGATTAGTACCGAAAATATTATCATGAACAGCAATCTGTATTTTAAGATGAGCTACGGGAATCTGCCTGCCCTGCTTTCAACAATAGATGAAGAGACAGAAACGGTAACTATGTTCGGACATAATCCCTCTTTTACGGAAATAGCTAATATATTATGCCGGGATGGGTGTGATTTCTTACCAAAGACAGGAATTATCTGCATATCATTTAAAATTATGACCTGGTCTGACATTGACCGGAACGTGGGAAAAACTGAATATTTTCTTAAACCTTAGAAATTTCATGAGTAAGTTATATATTCCGAAGGAGATAAGTTGGTTGTCATTTAATGAACGTGTGCTTCAGGAGGCTGATAACAGGGAGGTGCCGCTTCTTGAAAGATTCAAATTCCTGGGCATCTATTCCAATAATCTTGATGAATATTTCAGAGTAAGGGTAGCAACCCTGAAAAGACTTTCCATATATGGTTCAAAATCAAAGGAAATACTTGGCTATAATCCAAAAACGACTCTTAAAACAGTTCATGACATAGTTCTAGCTCAAAATGCAAAATTTGAAAAGATTTACAACGGACTTCTTCATGAGCTGGCTAAGCATAATACTCATATAATAAACGAAAAACAACTGAATGAGGAACAGGCTGAATTTGTAAAGAACTATTTCCATAAAGAGGTAAGGACCAGGCTTATGCCCTTCCTTATTGAAAAAAATACCAGTCTTCCTAATCTTACTGACGATGCAATTTATCTGGCTATCTACCTTGCCAAGACTGGTACACAGAAAAGAAGATATGCTCTTCTTGAGATTCCTACTAATGTACTGCCGAGATTTATTATTCTGCCGGAAAAAGATGACGGTAAGTATATTATTTTCCTTGATGATATTATTCGGTTTGGGTTAAATGAGATATTTTTCATCTTTGATTTTGATGATATTTCTGCTTATACTATTAAACTGACGAAAGATGCTGAGCTGGAGATTGCTGATGATATATCGGAAAGCTATATAGATAAATTATCCAAGAGTTTACAGCAACGGAAAAGAGGCAGTGCTGTCCGCTTTATTTATGATCGCACTATGCCTGCAGACCTCCTGAAAATAATAACTAAAAAACTCAATTTCGGACCGGATGATGTTGTTATTCCAAGTAACAGATATCATAATTTTAAAGATTTTATGAATTTCCCGAATCCGGGCCGCAAGAAGTTATTCAATGAACCGCTTATTCCGGTTCCTCACCGAGATGTCCAGCCGGGCAAAAGTATTTTATCAGCGATAAAAAAGAGGGACTTTATGCTCTTTTTTCCATATCACCCTTTTGACCATTTTATTGATCTGCTACGCGAAGCCTCCATCGATCCCTATGTAACTTCAATAGAAATAACACTTTACAGGCTTGCAAGGAATTCAAGCGTTATCAATGCACTATTAAATGCAGTCAGAAACGGAAAGTCAGT
>PMIL01000219.1:0-562 GCA_003157075.1 Bacteroidales bacterium
AAGAGCTCTCTCGGTGGATAGCAGGATATTTGACTCAAATACACCAGTGTTATCAGTATGACCTACTACATACAGTTTCAGTTTGGGGTCTGCTTTAAGCAGCTTTGAAATTTCATCCAGTGCTGCCTTGGACTCTGCTTTCAGAACTGACTTTCCGGTGTCGAAATAGATACCGTAAACAGCTACTTTGCCTGTCTCCTTTATGCTTTTTGCCATGCTGCTTGCATCAGCTGCCACATCCTGGTTCATTGCTTCTTTTTCTACTATATGTATTGAATACATTCCATTTCCGGCCCCGACTATCTGAGCCCAGATCTCCTTTTTGTCTTTGACAAGCTGCAGTGTTGTATATTGTGTTCCCCCGTCTTCAAATTCATAAATCAGCTTTCCTCCTATTTTCTTNNATAGCATTTGTATAATTCCTGACAATCTGCAATCCGCTGGGAGTCTGGGCATTATCATTAAGGTAATAAATCACATTAAGAGAATGACCTTCGACTGATTGCTTATTATCGGCATTCAGAGGGAATTCAAACTTGTCGAATTGAAGATCTTCACAATT
>PMIL01000219.1:637-8961 GCA_003157075.1 Bacteroidales bacterium
AGAGAAAAGAATATTTTTTTCATATTTCAGGATTTATTTAAAATGTAATTTTAATGTTAGCCGGTTTGTTTCCTGGTTGAGTAATTATTATAAAATTAATGAATTTTATTAAACAAAATATTCTTTCTCCGGATTTTGAATGCTCTGACTTATCAAACATTCATTTTCAGACTTTAAGCAAACATCCTGAACGAACAAGACTTGAATTCAAGGTATTCATAAATTGTTCAGAACATCTTTTATCTATTTCTGTTAATTAGTTTAGGTTTTTATATTATATTCAACTTATGTTAAACGATATTTAATTAATATATATTATTCAATTGATATACAGATAATTAATTCATAAAGTAATCACCATGGTTAATAGAAATCATATTATAGTTATCCTGATACTGGTAGCTTTTACCTGCTGCAAAACTGAAAAAAAAGGAATTGACAAGGCAATTGACAGTATCACTGCTGATGACCTTAAGAAATATTTATCTATAATTGCTTCTGATGATTTTCAAGGCAGAGCCCCATCTACAACAGGTGAAAAAAAAACAATCGCTTATCTGGCTGACCAGTTCAAGCAACTTGGACTAAAGCCGGCAAACAACGGTAGCTATTTTCAGGAAGTATCATTGATAAAACTGACTGCTGACAAGTCTATGACGCTGGACATCAAGGGTGAAAAAAGCACAATCACGTTAAAATATCCTGATGATTTCATCGGTAGTACTCCGCAGGTTGCTGATAATATTAAAATAGATAATTCGGAAGTTGTATTTGTGGGTTACGGAATAAATTCTCCTGAGTATAACTGGAATGATTATGCCGGATTGGATGTGAAAGGAAAAACAGTTCTCATGCTCGTAAATGACCCCGGTTATGCAACTTCTGACACTGCTTTATTCAATGGAAAATCAATGACTTATTATGGACGATGGACCTATAAGTATGAAGAAGCGGCACGGGAAGGAGCTAAAGCGGCTATAATAATTCATGAAACAGGTGCCGCAGGCTACCCTTGGGCGGTGGTTCAGAACAGTTGGTCGGGTTCCCTGTTCTATCTTGAAGATAATGATCTCTCCAAATCTGATCTTCAGTTCAAGGCATGGGTAACTACAGATGCTGCAAAGAAAATATTTGAATCGGCAGGGCTGGATTATACCAGGTTAGCTGTTGAGGCAACAAAACGCGGATTTAAACCTGTCGATATGAAGTTGAATGCATCTGTTCAGTTTAAGAATCAGGTAGAACATACAAAATCAAATAATGTGGCAGCCCTCTTGCCCGGAACTGACAGGGTTGATGAATACATTATTTACACAGCGCACTGGGATCATTTTGGTATCAATCCTGCTTATAAACCCGATTCCATATTTAACGGAGCGGTTGATAATGGTACCGGAACAGCAGCCCTCGTGGAAATTGCAAAAGCATTTACCCGGCTGCCTGAGAAACAAAACCGTTCTTTGCTTTTTCTTTCGGTAACATGTGAAGAGCAGGGATTGCTTGGCAGTGAATACTACGTGAAAAACCCTCTTTTCCCTCTTGCAAAAACCGTCGGTGTAATCAACATGGATGCTCTGAATATTTTCGGGAAGACAAAAGATATGACTATTGTAGGCTTTGGCAACTCCAGGCTTGATGATTATGCAGTAGCGGTTCTGAAAAAATATGGGCGATATGGTAGTCCTGATCCGACACCGGAAAAAGGCGGGTATTTCCGTTCTGACCATTTCAGCTTTGCTAAAGCAGGGGTTCCATCACTAGACCTTTCACAAGGTGTGGACAATATTGAACATGGCAAAGAATGGGGTCTTGCTATGCAGGAGAAATGGCTGATGGCAAACTATCATAAACCCTCCGATAATTACGAACCCGACAAATGGAATTTTGATGGCTTGATTGAAGATATTAAAGTCTATTTTGAAACAGGTTATGATCTGAGTATCTCAAAAGAATTTCCTGAATGGAGTGCAGGGTTTCCTTTTAAAGTTCTAAGAGACAAGATGATGAATAAATGAGTCAGGTGAATTGCCAGGACGTTGATAATTATCTCTTTTGCAGTATAAGTCAGGTTTTAATAGTTTTATTCAAAAATTCTTGACTATGCCGGGCAGGTTTAAAACGATCATAAAATGGATTTCTATTTCATTGTTTTTCATCGAAATCCCACTGGAAGCTCAGTTACTCCAGGATACTTCCACCCTATATCTCGTCAAACGGGACGTTGATTACATATATAACATGAAGTTTGAAAATGCCCGGGAGGAATACGTAAAAATTGTTAAGTTATATCCTGGTCACCCGATTGTATACCTGCTTAGAGGGATGTTAACCTATTGGGAGAATTATCCTATGCTTCATACGTCTCCTTTGCACGTTTCTTTCGAAGACGATATGCATGAATGCATTAAACTGGCTGAAAAGAATGACAATAATCAATATGAGTCAGAGTACTTGCTGGCTGATCTCTGTGCCAGGGGATTACTTTTAATGTTTTATGATGATAATGAGCTTATTATGGAGGTTACGCCTCTTACAATAAGTACTTACAAATATCTCAGAAGAGCATTTAACTTTACCTCCGACTGTCCCGATTTATTCTATTTTACCGGAACTTATAATTATTACCGGGAGGCTTTTCCAAAAGCTTATCCTGTTTACAGATCACTGGCTTTTCTGTTTCCACATGGGAATATTGAAATCGGGTTGAAACAATTGAAGTCAGCAGCACTAAACTCAGTTGTTTTGAGAGCTGAATCAGCTTATCTTCTTACATGGATCAATCTGAACTTTGAGAATAAACTTGCTGAGAGTTCTGTTTACAGCAGGACTCTTTATGAGAAGTACCCGAAAAATTCAGAGTATCTTGAGATTTACATAAGAAATCTTTTNNTGCAGGAAAAAAAGTATCATGATAATAAAACTGCTGAAAAGTATTATTATAATGGAATAAATGATCTTTCCTTATATGGCCGGTATGGGTACGAATATGCTGCTTATGCTTATTTTGGTCTGAGCAGAATAAGTGATGATAATGGTGAGAGACATACACGTAAAATTTACAGGAAAGAGGCCATGAAACTGGCTGATTTCAAGAAGATTAATTTTGATAAATAAAATCCACCGACCCTCACTTACATAACACAGCAAAAACTCATTGGTGTATGAAACCTCGATCTGAATAAGCTGATTCGCTTTTCAGGCGATCTAACAATTTCGTAAAAAATTTGTTAGATCAAAAAGGATTACCCACTTTCTAAAGATCATATTAATTAGCTGTAAGTGATAGTGGAAATGGAAGACTGCGAGGAAATTACAAAGAAAAATATTATTAGCCGGATAGTCTCTGAGGATGCAGAGCATCTGTCAGATTTATCGCTATGGAAGGACATTAAGGATGCTATTAAGGGTACTGAAGCTGATTATACCTTGATAAACATTAATAAGGCTATATTGCTTCTTGCTATACCCATGATTCTGGAACTGGTTATGGAATCCACGTTTGCAATTGTGGATATCTTTTTTGTCGGCAAGCTTGGTGCTTCGGCTGTAGCTACCGTCGGACTGACGGAGACATATTTATTTCTTCTTTATTCTGTTGCAATGGGTCTGGCAACAGCGGTCACTGCTATTATAGCCAGAAGAATTGGAGAGAAACAAAGGGATCTTGCAGGTAAATCAGCCCTTCAGGCAGTTATTCTTGCATTTATCTGCTCAATTCCTTTCGCCTTTATCGGAATCTTTTTCTCAAAGGAATTACTGTCTCTCATGGGCGCTGATCAATGGACGCTGATGAAGGGATATCGCTATACTCAGTGGATGCTTGGGGGCAATGTGGTTATTGTTCTGATCTTTGTTATCAACTCGGTTTTCCGTGGAGCCGGTGACGCTGCCATTGCGATGCGGATACTTTTTATTTCCAATGGAGTGAACCTTATTCTGGACCCATTGCTTATTTTCGGTCTTGGACCCGTTCCTGCCCTGGGAATTCAGGGTGCAGCAATCGCCACGACCGTCGGACGTGCCAGCGGTGTAATTGTTCAGTTCTGGCTGCTCTTCAGGGGCGGGAAACATATACAGGTAAATCTCTCCCAGATATACCCGGAGGCTAAAATAATGCTCGGCATTATTCGCACTTCATTAGGTGGGGTGGGACAAATGCTGGTAGGGATGACTTCCTGGATTTTTCTGATGCGGATACTCGCCAGCATTGGCAGCGAGGCTGTGGCAGGCTCAACTATTGCACTTCGTATAATGATGTTTACTCTGATGCCTGCATGGGGAATGTCGAATGCAGCAGCCACCCTGGTAGGTCAGAATCTTGGGGCCGGAAATCCTGATCGTGCAGAATCGGCAGTGTGGAAAATAGGATTTTATAATATGATATTTTTAATTGGCGTTTCGGTGGTTTATTTCATATTTAACCGCTCTCTGATGACAATATTTACCAATGATGAAGTCGTAATTAATGTTGGAGCAACCTGGCTGAAGATTCTATCCTATTCTTATTTTGTATATGGCTGGTGGATGGTAGCAATACAGGCTTTCAACGGATCGGGAGATACAAAAACGCCTACAAAGATCAACCTCATTTTCTTTTGGCTGATCGAGATCCCGTTGTCATATCTTCTGGCAATTGTTTTTGGTTGGGGATATTCAGGTGTTTTCTGGGGTGTATTCTTTGCGGAAACATCAATGGGACTTGTCACTCTCTGGCTATTTAAAAGGGGAGGATGGAAGACTGCTAAGGTATAAGAAATGCACAGGTCACAGGGCACAGGGCTCAGAGCTTAGGGCACTAGACGTAGGAGATTGCCAATGTGTAAGGAGGTACTGAGAGTGAGCAATAGTTTTCAAATACAAATCTCTTTGCTACTTTTGCACAGTTTTCATAATTAGTACTAAAAATTGAAGTTCATGGCAGAAGAGAAAAAAGAAAAATGGATGACTTACATGGCTATCACTACCATATTGATTGCTGTAGCAGCAACATTATCAACTTTTAAAGGTGGTGGATTCAGTACAAGAAGTTTGCTCAACCAGACCCTGGCAAGCGACCAGTGGGCATTTTTTCAGAGCAAGAGTATTAAAAGAGACCTCTATGATAGTCGAAGGGAAAACCTTGAAATTCAGGTAGCATCACTTGAAAAACAGAAAGGCAATGAATCTTTGATTGAAAAATATAATGTGTTGATTGCAGATTACGCACAAAAGGTTAAGACATATGATACAGAAAAAGAAGCCATAAGCAAAGAGGCTACGAACTTCCAGAATATTCGTGAAGAATCAAAGAAACACTCCGGGAAATTTGGTATAGCTGTTATCTTTCTTCAGATCTCGATTTTGCTTTCCTCAATAGCTACCCTGTCAAAAAAGAAATTTGTCTGGATCAGTGGTCTGATATTAGGAGTTATTGGTATATTATATTTCATTGACGGGTTCTTTCTGTTTCTTTAATAATGATCCTTAATTCACTTTCTTTGCAGTCAGACCGTTAGAAAAGATTCCTGTTACTTTATTATTTTTATCGGTCTGAAATCTAAGATCTCCCCTGATCTCTCTTACGAAGAAATCACTGTCGGAGGTAAAAAACACATTCCAGAATGCCTCACCCCGGACATTGCATAGTAGACCATTCTGGATCCTTTTAACCGAGACTGAAATATTTCCGGCATTATACTTGCCGACATATTTATCAAGAATTGTAGTATCAACCTCAACTACCTTTTTTGTTTCAGGCAGATAATAATCTTTCCAGTGATAAACTGTTGCGACGCTATTCAGTATTTCCTCATAAATTTGTGATCCGTTATCGGAATTAGTCATGATAACCACACCTTCTCCATTATCACGGCAGCCAACTGCAGTACATTGAAATCCTTCATTTCCACCGTTATGATTAAAATATTTCAGTGATCCGGTGACCCTCGAATTGACAAATGTACCAAGAGCAGCATCTTCNNATTTCCCCGGAATCTCTAACCCATCTGCCCTGTAACCTGTGGCCAGAAGTGGGGCCTTATCACCAGAAGGCGGCTGAGTATAAGAGCTTTGCGTCATCCCAAGCGGACCAAGTACATTCTTCTTCATAAAGACATCATAGGGAAGATGTGTGATATCCATTACAATTAGCTGTGAAATTGTTACTCCGCCTCCTGAATAATTGACACTTTTACCCGGTTCATCCGATGATCTTACAGCCTCTGTGTTAGCAGGCTTTTGTCCGTCAAGTATTTGCTGCAGCGTCGGAAGGACTTCCCCTTTTGCATAACCAGGGAAACCATGAATAGTCAGTCCTCCGGTATGACTTAAAAGATTGGTCAAAGTTATCTTTTTGTTATCCGACTTATTGTCATATGGGAACTTCCACGTTACAAGATATTTATTTATGTCGGTATTGAGATCGAGTTTTTTGTCCTGTACAAGTTTCAATACACCAACTGCGTTAAGTGATTTACTGATCGAAGCTGCCTGGAAAAGAGTTTTCTCTGTCACCGGACGGTCTTCACAAACATCGGCTAAACCATATCCTTTTGCCCACTCGATCTGATAATTATGAATTACGGCAATGCTTACGCCATTAATGCCATATTTTTTCATTCTGTCTTCCAGATTCCAGGTGTCACCGGTGCCTGTTTGCACCCAACCGGCAAGATTATTCTCAACCTGTTTTATTTTTTCTTCGATACCTGCCGGATATTTTTTAGACTGTGCTTTTATCGTGAATATGCTCAGAAAGACAAACAAGACAATGAAGAGTTGATATTTTTTCATGGTTAAATAGTTATATAGATTGAAGTCTCTAATTTAATAAATTTTACTGACCGTAGTCTGTGTCAGCTAATCAGTCCGGCATGTGGATATCCGGGGTACCCAAGAATGATACGGACTTTTAAGTATTATCATTTTGTAGATATCTTTAAAGAAATTTTTTTATTTCTGTGTAACCTTTTCCTTTTGATGAGGTTTACAGTACAGATTGAAGCAAATAAAACATTCAAGGTTGGAGACAATTTCGGATAATGCACTGATGATGAAGGTAAAAAATGGTGACATTGATAAAATGGGCCTTCTTTATGAACGATACAATCGTCAGTTATTCAGATTCATTTTTAATATGACCAGGCAGAAAGAGTTAAGCGAAGATATGGTTCAGAATATATTTCTGAGAATGTTGAAATACCCCGATGGTTTTATGGGCTTTGGCGAATTTAAAACCTGGATGTATCATATAGCCCGGAATGCAGTATATGATCACTTCAGAAAAGTAAAAAGAACACCTGCTCATTATGATCTGACAAATCTGGAAGAGCACATTGAAGGAGACCAGAAAAGTGATACACTATTAGAAAAAGAACAGGAATTTAAAACACTTGAAACAGCAATGGATAAATTAAGCGAAGAAAACCGCGAATTACTGATCTTGTGCCGGTTCCAGGAGCTTAAGTATCATGAAATAGCAAAAATACTTAATACCACTGAAGGAGCAATAAAGGTAAGAGTGCACAGGGCGCTGAACCAGTTAAAAACCAATTATTTAAGGATTGAGAACTAAAAAGACAAATATGGAATGCAAAGACTACAGAGATCAATTTACATCGCTTTTGACTGATTCCATTCATCAGAAGGAGCGAAGAGAGATTGAGAACCATCTGGCAGGATGCGCAGAGTGCCACAAGGAATTTGAAGCAGCCAGAAAAATATGGGATCTTATGGGAGAAATTCCACAGCCCGAGCCTTCCCCGTCAATGAGAACGAACTTTGATGTAATGCTGAATAATTTTAAAGAAGAATCTGTTGCCAAAAGAAATCCTGTTGGTGAATGGATAAATAGAATGCGAGAGTACTTGTCTTTACAGGCTCAGCCACGGCTGGCATTCAGCCTCTTATTGGTTGCCGCAGGGTTAATCGGAGGTTATCTTTTACATCAGCCGGGTCAATCTTCAATAGCTTACAATAAACAGATTGACACACTTACATCGCAGGTTTCACAAATGAAAGAGGTTATGATGCTTACACTTCTGAATGATCCTTCCGCATCACAGCGTATGCGTGCTGTATCCTATACTGAGGAGATCAGTAATGTAGATCTGAAAGTGATAGGCGCTTTATTCACAACGTTAAACGGGGATCCAAATGTCAATGTACGACTTGCAACACTTGATGCTCTCGTTAAACTGGCCGATGAACCAAAGGTTCGTGAAGGACTGGTCAGGTGTATTGATCTTCAGGAATCACCTCTCATGCAATCGGCAATTGCCGACGCAATGGTAAAATTGCAGGAGAAGAGTTCCGTAATGTCGCTGAAAAAGCTGCTGGGCAAAAAA
>PMIL01000319.1:0-21744 GCA_003157075.1 Bacteroidales bacterium
GTTAAAATCAAATTCACTCATATCGATTGGACAGGTGGCCCTGCTGCAGATTTAAGCACTCAGGCGGCAGTTGACATTGAAGGTACACAGGCTCATGATTACGGAGCTAAAATCATAATTGAAGATAACTGGTTTTTCGGTAGTGTTGATGATGGAATTCATCTTGCTGGCCAGATTCATGCAAGTGTAAAAAGGAATGTTTTGCAGCATCTGGGTGGACCCGATGGCGAATCTATGAATATTAAGAAAGGGGTAATGGGCGACATAGCTTACAATTACATATGGGCTGCAGCAAACAACGGCATTAAACTGGAAACAGGCAGTGCTCTTCCACAGACAGCTATGAATATTTTTAATAATACACTTGTTAATTGTGGCTGGCGTAAGGTTGGTGAATTCACTAATGGCATCCTGATTGACAAAAATACCGTTGCTAATATTTATAACAATGTTCTTGTTGGTTGCAGAAATGGTATTAATGTTACCAGTAAAGCTGATTTCGCTAACTGCAAAGTAGGAAACAATCTGGTTTATGCTATTGATGATTCGCTGGCTGTAAATGAATTCCCGGGTAAAATAATAGCGTCTTCCACAGATATTACAGCTTCCGGAATAACAGCATGCAATACAGTTCTTACAAAATATGATCCAACTGTCGACTTAACAGATCCTATTTTTTCCGACATAAATGTTCCAAGTTTATCAGCAAGTTCCCCGGCTAAAAGTAAAGGTGCAACAACACTTGCCGGATCCAGCAAACTATCTTCTTACTATAACATACCTGGCGGAACTAATGACGTCCTTGGCGCTGACATGGGTGCTTATCAAACCTCGGGTAACGGTAACAAGCACATGCCGTCTTCTGTTCAGGGGTCAAGGTAATTAACTGATAATTCGATATACAGACCGAAAACAACTTATTTCAGTCTGTATATTGCAATTTATGTTTGCCGCCATAACCAATATATTCATAACACGTTTTAACAGTTACTAATAAAAAAAATGATGAAAAAAATACAATATCTGTTAATTATCCTTTTCTGTGGTTCTTTTATTACCCTACACGCTCAAACATCATCAAGCTTTAGAATTGCAAACAAAATTCATCTCGAAGGGGATGAAAAATGGGATTATCTTTTCTCCGATGATCAGGCAAGCCGTCTTTACGTATCACATGGAAAAATGGTACAGGTGATTGATGAGACTAAAGGTGAAGTTGTCGGAAAAATAGCTGACCTTGATGGTGTTCATGGAATAGCCATTGCTCCAGCCTTAAATAAAGGATTTATAAGCACCAAGAATGATAATTCCGTTACAATTTTCGATACCAAAACTTTGAAAGTCATTAAAAANNGCCCTGACAGGAAATCCAGAGTTTTCAGCTACTGACGGCAAAGGCAGGATCTATGTGAATCTTGAAAGCGCAAGCAGCATTGCTGTTATAAATACAACAACTTACAAAGTTGAAAATGTGTGGCCAATAGTACCAGGAGTAGAACCGACAGGACTGGCATTAGACTGCGAAACACACAGGTTGTTCAGCGTTTGTGCAAACAAAATAATGGTAATAGTTAATGCTGAAAACGGTAAAGTAATTACTTCTTTACCAATCGGCGAAAAGTGTGACGGTGCAGCATTTGATCCAGGCATGAAGTGTGCCTACAGTTCCAATGGAGATAAGACAATGACGGTTGTTAAAGAAGGAAATGATGACAAATTTACCGTATCGGAAAATTTTCCAACACAGGAAGGTGCCCGCACTATCGCAGTGAACAAAATGACCCACCATATTTACCTTTCAGCTGCCGACTTCGAACCAGCTCAGGATGGGAAGAAAGGCAAAATTAAATCAGGCTCCTTTGTTGTTCTGGACATTATAGTCAAATAATATAAACATCCCATGAGCCTCATTCATAATTCAAGCCATTAAATTCATTCACCCATGCTTCTAAGGCTCATATTCAAGGCATGGGTGGTTTTTAATTCTTTGAAAATATCTTAATAAAACAATTGATGATAAAAAAATTAAACCTTATTTCATTATCGGCTGCAATTTTAATCCTTATTTCATGCAATGAACAAAAGAATTCAGCTATACTGTCTGGAAAGACAACAATAAAAAGTACTGAAACTATAAAAACTGTCACTTCCAAAACATTTGGAAGAGCATTGAATTTCATAATTGTCAGTGACTGGGGCTGGAACGGATATAAACATCAGCAGGAAGTTGCCGATCAGATGACTAAAACAGCCGATAGCGTAAATGCAAAATTTATAGTATCCTGCGGAGATAATTTTCAGATTAGCGGTATAGCATCAACACAGGATCCGCTTTGGATGTCAAACTTCGAAAACGTCTATAAAGGACTTTCCCTACAGGTAGAGTGGTATCCCGTACTGGGCAATCATGATTATAAAGGCAGTCCACAGGCAGAAATTGACTACTCAAAAATAAGCCGGAGGTGGCGCCTTACAGACCATTATTATACCATGGTTAAGAAAGTAAATGACTCCGTTTCGGTCAGGTTAGTCTTCATTGACACTCCACCATTGGTTGCGGAGTATCACAAGAAGGTATCCGAATATCCTGAGATTGCAAAACAGGATACCTCTAAAGAGATCAAATGGCTGAAGGATGTTCTTGAAAATTCAAAAGAAAAATGGATATTGGTATTCGGTCATCATCCGGTATATTCCGCCAGCAAGACACATGGAAACACGAAAGAGCTGATTGCGAGCATAAAACCTTTATTTGACGAATACCACGTACAATTCTATTTCTGCGGTCATGATCATGATTTTCAGCATCTTCATGAAAAAGGTAAAAATGTTGAATATATTGTTACGGGTACCGGGGGAGAACCGCGCCCTGCCAGCACTGATGAAATGTCAGTTTTCAGTAAGTCCGAACCGGGCTTCTCGGTAGTTTCTCTTAAAGGTGACAGTCTGAAGTTAGCCTTTGTAGATACAAAAGGCAATATTCTTTACAGTTTCGCCAGAAACTACAAATAGTCTGTTACAGAGCTTTATTTTGCTTTAGATTTGGGTTTCCATCCTTCCTGTTTTTCAGGAAGGATGGTTTTTATTACCCATGACTCTTCCAACAGATTTACAAATTACCCATTTTATTCTAATATAATATTATTTGAACTTGAACAACTTTCTTTAATCCTCAGATTATTCTTAAAAGAAAGGATTTTCGCATGCCAGTTGTAAAAGTGTTGCTAATTTATTAATTTCTGATATTCAATAATACTGTCCTGCTGAAGAATATCTTGGGTTTGTCAATTATTTCAAATCCAATGCTATCTAATTTATTAATCATGGTGTCGAAAGATTTTTTTGAAACATGAAATTTAGGTTCTATTATATAAATTTTGCCACCAGGTTTCAGGATTGATTTTAGTTCAAGAAACAATTTATCCTGGTCCGGCACTTCATGAACCATGTAAAAACATAAAATAAATTCAACCTTTTCAGTTATGCCTATTCTTTCATCTTCGCATTTATGCAGCTCAATCCTTTTCTCAAATTCAGTTCCTTTAATCTTTTCCTTAACTTTTTCAAGCATTCCATCCTGTAAATCAGCAGATATAACTTTTCCTGAATTATTAAGCAATCTGGCAATTTCAATTGAAAAGAATCCAGGTCCGCACCCCATGTCAAGTACAGTTATCCCTTCATTGATATAAGGGCTGAGTATTTTTTGAGGATTCTGAAATAGTTTCCGTAGAGAACTATCAAGTCCTCCTGCCCTTTCAACAGGGCAAATTCTTTTTTTATCCATTCTATGGATTCTTTTTGGGTTAAACGTAAATATACACCTATATCCCTATCTGTTTATCGCATGACTATTTTCTTTTTAGAAACTCGATTGTTTCATAAATACCTGCGCTATAAGGTTTTGGATTGTAATTAAAATAATTATTAAACTTTGTTGAATCAAAGAAATAATCAAACTCACTCTGGTAGAGCATTTCATAAGATTCTGAGATTGTTTTATCAAAGATCCCTGCCATCTTCAGCATCCACCGTTTTAATACACTATAATTTGGTTGTACGCCTAACTCTTCTGCAACAAGTCTTATGAAGGACTCACCATCCAGAGGCGGATTAGATGTCGGTAAATGCCAGGTCTGATTATAACATGAATCATCATTTGAAAGCAGAACCATTCCATTTGCTGCATCAATTGTATAAGTCAATGAATGGATCTTATTTATATCAAGCATCCACTGTGCTCTTTTCCCGTACATTAATTTATCGATAACCAGAATAAAGGGAACACTTGTTTTTGTTGCATAAGGTCCATATAAATCAGCTGATCTGGCAATAATTGCGTTTATGTTTTTTATATTGATTTCATTCTCAAGCAACATGACTGTTTTTGCCCTTGTCTCCCCTTTTCTGCTGCATGGATTAAAAGTTGTTGATTCTGTCATTTTCCCTACCACTTTTCCATACATATAGACATTGTCAAAGAAAATCAGTTTGGCTTTGGCACTTTTACAGGCATTTACCGAGTTTTGCATGACTTTCGGCCACAGATCGGCCCAAACCTTGGCATCATATGGGAGACCCACGCATAGATAGACTATATCAGAGTTTTTAACACTTTTCAAAGTTTCTTCATACGATGTAAGGTCCGCTTTAAAAGATTCTGCTCCGGGTATTGAATAATTGCTTCTAGAAACAAGCCGCACATCTTCTTTTGTTTTTAATAGTTCATAAGCAAGTGCATTTCCAATTGATCCACCAGCGCCAAGAATTGTGTGTCTCATAGGTATGGGTTATAAGTTATTATCCATTTTATTTTGAAAGTTAAAGCTAAAACAATCAATTGAAGCCGAAAATAAGTTACTTTTTTATTACATTTTAGAATAACAGTACTATCCCTTCACCCTATCCTCAGTAAGAAGAGGAACAAAAGAAATCAACTTATACATATCAAACGACTATCGGAATAATTTTATGTAATAATTTTTTAACTGTAAATTAATCTGAACAGTTTATTCACTATCTGCTAATAAGATGATCTTTGTTTAAAAGCATAGAACGAAACACATACAAACTTTGTTGAATAATTACTGTCGATTATAGCTGATAATAAGCATTGAAACAATAATGGAAAAACATTATATACCAAAAGAGATAAGCTGGCTCTCCTTTAATGAACGTGTGCTCCAGGAAGCTGATAACAAAGAAGTTCCGCTTCTTGAGAGGCTAAAATTTATGGGTATATATTCAAATAATCTTGATGAGTATTTTCGTGTCAGAGTCGCAACTGTGAAAAGACTTTCTGTTTTGGAATCCAAATTAAAAAATATTCTAGGATATAGCCCTAAGGCCACGCTGAAAAAAGTATATGAAACAGTATTAATCCAGAACATGAAGTTTGAAAAAATTTATGCTGATATTCTGCGTGATCTTGGCAAAAACAATATATGTATAATAAACGAAAAACAATTGAATTCTGATCAGGCTGATTTTGTTCAGAAGTATTTTCATAAAGAACTAAAAACCAGACTGATGCCATTCCTTATAGAAAAAGATTCTAAATTACCTGACCTGATTGATGCGGCCATTTACCTGGCTATATATCTTACGGATAGCCCGACACAAAAAAACAGATACGCATTAATGGAAGTTCCAACTAATATACTTCCTCGATTTATTGTTCTTCCATGTAAGGGGAAACAAAATTTTATAATATTTCTTGATGATATTATCAGATATGGTTTAAAGGACATCTTTTTTATCTTCGATTTCAATGAAATATCGGCATATACAATAAAACTTACAAAAGACGCTGAGCTTGAAATGGAAGATGATATCTCCGAAAGTTATATTGATAAAATTGCCCGGAGCCTGAAGCTGAGGAAAAAAAGCATTCCGCTGAGGTTTATTTATGACAGAGATATGCCTTCAGATCTGGTAACGATAATAACAAAGAAACTGCATTTTGGACCAGATGATGTCATAATTCCCGGCAACAGATACCATAATTTCAAAGACTTCATGAATTTTCCATACCTGCAACAAGACAAGTTGTATTACCCATCACTCGTTTCTATTCCTCATCATAGTTTAAAAGAAGGAGAAAGTATTCTGACAGCTATGAAGAAGAAAGATATTATGCTTCACTTTCCATTTAACTCATTTGACTATATAACCGATCTTCTGCAGGAGGCTTCTATCGATCCTTATGTTACATCTATTCAAATCACTTTGTACAGGCTTGCAATAAATTCCAGTGTAATCAATGCTCTGCTTAATGCTAGAAGGAATGGTAAAAAAATAACCACAATTGTAGAATTACAAGCGCGGTTTGATGAAGAGGCAAATATTTTCTGGGGTAAGAAACTATTGGATGAAGGAGTGAAAGTCGTATATGGTGTACCCGGATTAAAAGTCCATGCCAAATTGTGTCTGATAACACGTGTAGTGAACAATATAACCCAGCGCTATGCCGCAGTAGGAACAGGTAATTTCAATGAAGATACAGCCAGGATCTATACTGATCATCTTCTTCTGACTGCTAATAAAAAAATCACCAATGAAGTATTCAAGGCGTTTTCCTTTTTCAGGATGAATTATAAGAAAGATAATTACTATCACCTTGTATTATCGCCGTTTTCCCTAAGGAATAAAATCATTTCACTAATAGAAAATGAAATTAAAAATGCAAAATCAGGGAAAAAAGCATATATCTACCTGAAAATGAATAATATTACGGATGCTAAAATTATCGAATGTCTGTATAAGGCAAGCAATTCAGGAGTGACAGTCAGGCTGATAATAAGAGGGATGCTCTCTTTAATTCCAGGGGTAAAAGATGTAAGTGAGAATATTAACGCAATCGGCATAGTAGACAGGTTTCTTGAGCATTCAAGATTTCTTATTTTCTGTCACGGAAACGATGAGAAAGTTTATATAACGTCAGCGGACCTGATGCCAACGAATCTTGATTACCATATTGAGGTTACTTGCCCTATTTTCGATAAGAGTATTAAAAACGATATTAAAAGGATTTTTGAAATTCAATGGAGTGATAATGTTAAGGCAAGGATTTATGATGAAAAACAGTCCAATCAATTTTTTATGGACGGAAAAGAACCTTCCCGTTCACAGGTTGAAGTCTATAACTACCTTAACAGGATAAATGAAAAGCATACTGAATATACTCCTGTTTGTTAGTTTTTTGCTTCTAAAATCTGAATATGGTCCAGAAGCAAAAAAATATAAGCAATCCCACGAATAAGGAAGCCACAATCTCAAGGAATATATTTTCAAATAGTTTCCTTCTTTCTTCGCCGCTCTGTTGGATTTTTGTATTCATAAAATCTGTTTATCGATGCGAAAGTAATGTTGATTTGTTACTCCATTGATTCAGAACTATTAATATTATGTTAAGTAAATTGATGCTGGCTATAAAAGCTGGACAAATTTTACCGTTGGGTTATAAGTTATAGAAAGTTGAGTTAGAATTTTACCACAGTAAAAATTGCTCTTACATTTTTCAATTATGATCCGTATCAACTTAACATTTTCTTAATATTCTTAATACACATTTGTAACAACTCACAGATATTTTTGCTATCACAAATGGATTTGGAATTTTTTAAAAACTAAATTCTAATATTATGAATAGTATCGGGCAGAGAGTTGCAGATGAAAAAGTCAGATCAAATGCCAGTGTTTTTTTAGAGATATCACTCATAATGATATTTGTTGTGATAATCATCTTCTCTGCATTTATTCTTCTTGGTTAATCTCAGCGAGAATCCATTACGCTGAATATGAATGACCTGATACCCTCAGAATTGTCTGAAAAATTCTGGCTCGTTTCAGCGGATATGGGTTATGGACACCAGCGAGCTATTTATCCCTTAAAAGAACTGTCAAAGGACTGTATAATCCTAAATGCTAATACCTTATCTGATTCCTCCCCGAAAGAGAAAAGACTATGGAAAGAGATGTTAAAAGCATATGAATTCATGTCCAGAGCTGGTAAGATTCCTTTAATCGGCTCTTTAATAAGTAAAGTACTCGACACTTTACTATATATTCCAAACTTCTATCCTATTAAAGACAGGTCGAATTCGACAATGCAGGTAAGGTATCTGAAAATCAGTATACAACGAGGCCTTTGCAAAGGCATTGTTGATCAGATAAATAGACCTGAACTTCCGTTGATAACTTCATTTTATTCATCTGCGATAGCAGCTGAAATGTCTGAACATAAGAAAATTTATTGTATTATATGCGATACGGATATCAGCAGGGTCTGGGCATCTGAGAATGCTCCGGACAGCCATATTGTATATTTTGCGTCCGGATCCGTTTCAGCTCAACGGCTTCATTCTTATGGTGTTCCTGAGAAGAATATTTTGCTTACAGGATTTCCTCTTCCCCTGGAACTACTTGGAGACAGGAATCTTAATATATTGAGAACCAATCTGAACCGACGACTTAAAAATCTTGATCCGAATAATAAATTTAATAACCTTTATAAGCATAGTGTAAATGCTATTCTGAAATACGATGAAAATATTGATCCGGAAACTCATCTCAAAACAGAACCAATAACTATAACTTATGCAGTCGGAGGAGCCGGCGCTCAGAAGGAAATAGGCAGACAGATTTCAATTAGCCTCAGAGAGAAAGTGCTTAATAATCAGGTAAAATTAAATCTTGTGGCAGGAACAAGAGCCGAACTCAGGGATTACTTCGAAAAAGTTAAAAGAGAAGTAGGTGGTAATAATGAATATGTTCAGATCATTTGGGGAAAAGACAATGAATCATATTTCAATATGTTTAACAATTGCTTAAATACGACTGATATTTTATGGACCAAACCAAGCGAACTTTCGTTCTATTGTGCACTGGGAATACCCATAATAATGACTCCTGCAATAGGGCCGCAGGAAAAATGCAACCACAGGTGGCTGCGCGAAATCGGCGCCGGCTTTAAGCAACAAAAACCTGAACTTGCAGACCAGTGGCTTTTTGATTTGCTCAGGAAAGGCCGGCTTGCTGAGGCTGCATGGAACGGTTTTCTGAAAGCCCGAAAGTATGGAACTTATAATATTCTTGATTTTCTATTAAATGGAACCTTTGTGTCAAGCAATGATCCGCTAAAAAGGTAACTTATTAATAATTAATATATTCTTCACAGTATTGTAACAGCCTGATAACATCTCAAGAGTACTTTTGCCATTAATTAATGTAATACTGTGGGAAAATACCTGTTCTTATATTTAAAAACCGGTGGCGGCCATCTGGCTCCAGCAAAAGCTGTTGCTGAAAAAATCAGAACCAAGCGAAGATTAGATATTGAAGTTAATCTGATAGATGGCTTATCCGAATCAAATCTGCTCGTAAAGAAAGTGATTGAAGATGGGTATAAAAATGCGATAAATAGAGCTGCATGGACTTTCGAATTCCTCTATGCTCTTCATAAAATCAGGGTAGTTTCCAGGTTCACTGCTTTTCTCGTTTCATATTTTGTAAAACCAGGTATTGAAAAACAAATACTTGAAACTATTCCAAAGAAAATTGTTGTATTTCATTTTTTTCTTATAAAACCCGTATTCGAAATATTAAATGAAAACAATCTTAACATACCGGTAATCACTGTAGTAACTGATCCATTTACAGCTCACCCGATGTGGTTTCTCCAGAAGGATCAAAATTACGTCGTATTCAGTGATATACTTAAGGAAAAATGTATTGAACGAGGGATAGATAAATCCAGCCTGCATGTCTTCCCCTTTGTACTCGACAGCAAATTCTCCCAAAAAGTCACTGATTTTAAAAGAATCCATATCCGCAAAAAACTTGGATTTGAGATTGATTCGAGGATCATTCTTATCATGGGTGGTGGTGAAGGTATGCCGCACGGGAAAAAAATACTCAAAAATATTATAGCCAGTAATATGGATGCTGAAATTGCAATCGTGTGTGGCAAAAATCAGAAATTATATGATAAGGCAATTAAACTAAAAAATAAATACGGAATTGACAACCTGAAGGTTTACGGGTTCATTGACTTTGTTCATTCTCTTGTATGTATCTCTGATGTTGTAATTACAAAATGTGGAGCATCTACTTCAATGGAAATACTTATTATGGGAAAAGTTCCTGTTATTAACAATTATATATGGGAACAGGAAAAAGGCAATATGGAATTCGTTTGCCAGAATAAAATGGGTATTCTGGAAAAGAACACCAAAACTCTACCTGATATTCTGCACAGGCTTCTTACTGATAACAACTATTACAATTCTATAAAAAATAATATTAAAAACGCCTCATTAAGCAACGGAGTCGAAAAGGTTTCTGACTATATATTGAAATTTGAATAATGAAAACTGTATACTATGAATATTCTGGTATTATCTGATCTGCATATCGACACCTGTGACAATTTTGGAACCTTCCAATGGAATGAGATGGATCTGATCATGCAAATAGAGGGCATACGTGATCTCTATTCAATAGACAAGGTAATTTTCAACGGTGATGTGTTTGAGATGATCAAATATACCTATGAAGATATCAAAAGAGCCAATCCTATACTCATGAGATATTTCAGTGACAATGATTTCGTATTTATCAGGGGAAATCACGATATATTAAATGAATCAGCTGTCAATCACTACGACATAATAAATTCCCATGGACAATCTATTCACATTGAACATGGTCATAATGCTGACTGGCTTAATGGAAATCGATTAGGTCGCGCAATTGGAAAATTTGGCCTAACGTTACTGAAAAAGTTATCGCATTCAAAATGGGTAAGGGATATCTACTTCAAAATTGTGGCGCTTGAAGACGAGATTAACCATATTCCCAAGAAATACAACACCATAAAGTATCTCACATATGCGCTGAAAGTTCTTAAAGAACATGACGTTGTAATCCTGGGTCATACCCACAAATTAGAGGCACACCATACCTATTATCTGAATAAGAAAAAAAGATATCTCAATAGCGGAGCATGTTCACTTGGTCGTTTTCAATGTATAATAATGGATACAGAAACTCTCAAGTACGAATTGATTAAAGAAAGCAGGGAAGCTATTAAGGACATGTACTTAAAGAGAATTGCGATTTAAATAGTTGCCTGGCCCTGTGAAATAGCACAAAACCTACGCTTAAGCATTGTTTCACAGGGCTGGGTGCTAGATAGTTGGTTGTAGTTGTTTTTAAAACTAAAATCCCAGAAACAAATACCCAGTACCCAGTACCCAGTACCCAGTACCCAGTACCAAGAACCCAGAACCAGGGACCAGGAAACTAGTTGCTCTTGATCATGGTAAGCACCATCTTGAATTTCTCAACTGCATTGACTGCATGAGTAATATTTGCAGGCATGATGATAGTTTGTCCTGCCGTGAGAATAAATGATTTTCCTCCTATTACTACCTCTACTTTCCCGTCAACTACTGTAATCATCGCATCAAACGGAGCAGTATGTTCACTGAGCGCTTCTCCTTTTGCAAAAGAGAAGAGTGAAATATTCCCAGTCTGTTTCTTAAGAACAGTTTTACTTACAATACCTCCTTCAGAATATTCTACGGATTCATCAAAACTGAAGACCTTTGAATTTTCAAATTCATTGTTACTCATATTGACAGAGTTATTTTTTTGTCATCCCGCTGCACTTGGAATGATCGCAATTTTTCATACCTGATTTCATACCGGTACAGCCGGCTTTACACTTTGCAGTGTCGCATTTCATCTCTTTGCATTTTGCAGGATCGCAGGTTTTCATGTCGCATGTTTTGGATGCTGAGGGACATTTTCCGCAATCCATTTTTTTCTCTGTAACAGCTTTCTTAACCTCCTGAGGAGATGTCTGTGCATTTGCAATTTTTATTCCGATAACAGCAACTAGTACTAAAGCACAGAGAGTAGTGAGAAGTTTTTTCATATAATATAATTTTTATTGCTTTTTAATATTAGGTAATTCCAGGCCGTAACCTTTCTTTTTATCTTCCGCCTTAAGCAGTATAGCAAAAACAAGAGCCAGCACACCGAATGCGGTGAAGATCAGCATCGGCAGGGTGTAATTATAATTTGATACCGGCACACCGTCCAGCAGACGCGTTCCTGTAATACAATATTTATTGAGAACCCAGCCAATCAAAGCCGGAACCAGTGACAGGCCTATATTCTGAATCAGGAAAATCATTCCATAAGCAGTTCCTAATTGTTTTTCAGGAATAATCTTTGGTACAGATGGCCACATAGCAGAAGGAACCAGGGACAGGGCAACACCAAGAAGCATTATCATTGCAATTGCAAGAGGAGTTGCTGTTAAAAATGGAATTGAATATACTGCATGAACCAGGATCAGAAGCACGGCACCAATTATCATAATGGTTGCACCCTTCCCTTTCCTGTCATAAATATTACCGAAAAGAGGTGTTAACAGAATAGTTCCGAAAGGAAGAAGCGCAGGGATATCACCGGCAATTTTCTCACCTACATGAAATTTATTTACCATCAGGTCGGTCGCGTACTTAATAAATGGGAAAACAGCAGAATAGAACAATACACAAAGTATTGCAATATACCACCATCCTTTGTTTTTTAAGATCAGCCATATATGAGCTACCTTGAACGATTCTTCATCATCAACTGAACCTGATCTTAATGCTTCATCAGCAACTGATTTGTCAAGTTTTTTATCCATTGTTGCATAGAAGAAAAAAGCAACCATACCTATGCAAAGCATGATCAGACAAACAAGAATTGGTTTTGATACACCATGCAGTGCAGTAGCAATTGGAATTGAAGTTGCCATTGCAAGTGTGGTACCCAATCTGGCAGTTGCCATCTCGAGACCCATGGCAAGTGCAAGCTCTTTGCCTTTAAACCATTTAACGATTATTTTGGAAACCGTAATACCCGCAACCTCCACTCCTACTCCGAAGGTAGCAAAACCAAGACCTGCAATCATTACCTGAGCCTTCCATCCCAGAATAGTATGTCCATCGAGAGCGTGTGTTGATATTGCCCAATATTTAATCGCAGTACCAATAACCATGATTATTGTTGCCATCTTCCCGGTAAACCTGACACCCATTTTATCGAGTATTATACCCCCGAATATGAGCATGAGCAGGAAAACATTGAACCAGCCNNAGGTAATATCCGCATAACATGGTGAAAGCCACAACAGCCAGGGCAGTCCAGCGTGCAGCTTTGGAGTCACGCAACGTATTTGTAATTGTTTCCATATAATTATATAAGATAAAAATTTACGACCGGTAAATGTAAAAAATAAATTCAAAGAATAAACTTAAATAAAAAAGTTATCACGAAACATACTGTGGCATAATTGTTGTCAGATGAGAATTGAAATGATTGTGTATATCAGTTTTAAAAGATTTTCTGTTATTTTGCACAATCTTTACAATTCAAACTTCAATATATAAAAATGAAAAAGAACTTAATATTTACATTACTGACAATTATAGGTATTTCTGCGGGAGCACAGAATCCGGCTCCAATCGAGAATTCATCTGTAAAATGGTACACTGTACAAGAGGCAGAAAAACTCACCAAACAGGATCCACGGCCTCTGTTCATCGATACCTATACTGACTGGTGCGGATGGTGCAAGAAGATGGACAAAGACACCTTTACAAATCCGGTTATCTCCGATATACTTAATAATAAATATTACCCGGTTAAATTCAATGCCGAGGGGAATGAAAGTATAACTTTTTTTGGACAGACTTTCGTAAATGACGGTAAATCAGGGAAAGCCCATCAGCTTGCTGTTGCACTTCTTCAGGGACAACTGTCATATCCGACTGTAGTATTCCTTATTCCTCAGAAAGACGGCAAAATTCATACATCCCCGGTTCCCGGCTACAGGGCTCCAAAAGACATGGAAATTTTGTTAAGCTTCTTTGCTGACGGGGCCTATGATAAACAGTCATTCGAAGAGTACCAGAAGACTTTTCAGGGAAAGGTGAAGTAAATCTTGGTGCTGGTTACTGGTTACTGGGTACTTGGTGCTGGTTACTCGGTGCTTTACTCCTTCCTTCAGTTTTTTACCCCTAAATCCCCCAAGGGGGACTTTTAAGACGTTCATTGACAATTGTTTCAATTTTACAAATCACTTTCTCAAGTCCAGTCTCAACTTCAGAATTTGTAACCCTTAGTACCAGTATTCCAAATTTTTCCATCACAGCTGACCTACCATCATCATAATCTGTTTTGTCGTTATGGATCTCACCATCGACTTCGACTACAAGCTTTGCTTCATGACAATAAAAATCAGCAATAAAAAACATGATAGGATGTTGTCTTCTGAAACGGACTCCGTATATCTGTTTGCCTTTTAGACTTTCCCATAACAAGTTTTCGTGATAAGTCATGTTGTTCCTAAGCATTTTAGCTGTTTCAATTGTGACAGCCTTTGCTCCGAAATACATATTTTTATCTAGCTCCTTCATAATGATCCATTCAAAAAACTCACAATGAATATACGGATTTCAAGCCCCCCTTGGGGGGTTTGGGGGTCTCCAACCCGGGATTGATAAGAAGGACTACTTCCCAATAATATAATTTGCCGGAAGCTGAATGACTTCACCGAACTGATAGATCAGTTTTCTTGAATCGAAAAGTTTTTGTGATCCATAGAGTATTTTAATGCCAACGACATCCGGGACCCTGTAAAATAACTTATCAAATTTCTTGGTTTCTGATTTGGCCTGAGCCCTGTTGATGACAGTTATATTTTTGGTTTTCTTTTCAGGATTAAATTCTATTGTTATGGGGGTTCCTCCCTTCGCTGCACCTGCGACCGGGCCGGTGCGGTCAGAGAAGTCAAACAAAGTCACCGGTTTGCCTGTCATTGACTTTGATGGGATAATCTGATATGAAAAAGTAAATGAATCATTGAGAGTTTTCCCGGTAAATAGTTCCGTATATTCCTTTTCAAGCTTGTTAATCTCATTAATGGCAGCATCGCTCTGAGGAAAAACAGTCGCCTCGCCGGTAAGGATAAGATGTTTCCCGTCTCGCAGCTCCATCAGTCTTTTAGCTGCTTTTTCAGCCAGCTGATCAATTGTAAGCTTTTTTTTCTTTTCAACAATATATGGTATCCTGGCGAAAGTCGAATCAACATTCATCCTTCTATATGCTGTATCTCTCTGAAGCTGAAAGTATTCATCTGATCCGAGATCAAAGGAATGATACTGGAGGTTTCCACTTTCGTTCATATCAGTCTGTTTTTCAGTATTGAGGAATATAGCAGGATTAAGATCAAGAATGAGTCCCTCCTTCCTGAGTGCCAGAACGTTTGTCTGGAACAATGTGGTGCTTGAAATTGTATAAAACTGATCAGGATCCAGCTCATCATGAGCCTTTATCGTGATTCCCCTGATTGACCATGTTTCATTTTCAGTGCGTATTATATCAGTCAGTCCGAGCAGATCACCAGCATATTGTGCATAAGGACCAGGTTTATCAATAGATCTTTCCATATCAACCATCACAGTAAAAACTGTCCTGGGAAGACCATAAACTATACTAGCGTCCCTCAGTGCCGAAGAATCGGAAAGAGGCAATATGACACTATTTGAATTAGCCATCTGTTTCCCTGAATAACAGGAAGAGGTTATAAATATTATAATAGCCAGAAGAACGGATAATCTAATTGTAGTTTTCATATAATTAATTGTTTGTTCAGTTTTCTATCTTTTTTTGTATGCCACTTGATGCTTGGTGCTTGGTACTTGGTGTTTGGTGAAATGCAATCTGAAAGTTGTTTACTCATTACTCATTATTCATTATTCATTATTCATTATTCATTACTCATTACTGACCTTCCCTCAGCTTGTTAAACGCTTTTGATATATTATTAATTATGTCGGTCGCAATTATAGATTCATATGATGATTCTACAACCGCTATGTCGCCGGCCAGACCATGAATATAAACTCCCAGAATTGCAGCCTCTTCAGGTTTATAACCCTGGGATAGCAAAGATAGTATAATTCCGGTCAGTGCGTCTCCACTGCCTGCTTTGGCCATACCCGGATTACCTGTGCTGTTAAAAAACACCCTGCCATCAGGTGTAGCCACTGAAGTATTAGCTCCTTTCAGAATTACAATACACCGGTGGTCTTTTGCAAACTCAATCTGCTTAGTCAGCCTTTGGTAACTATCAGCTGATTTTCCTGCAAGTCTCTCAAATTCTTTTGGGTGTGGTGTTAGTATTGTTCCCTCCGGAAGAAAGGCAAGCCATGTTGGATTTAATGACAGAATATTTAATCCGTCCGCATCTATTACCATTGGTTTTTTGCATTCTTTAAGAAGGTCGTGAATTGCTCTTTGTGTTTCGGGTTCCGTTCCTATTCCGGGTCCTGCTCCTACTGCGCTGTAAGAGTCTGTGGTACCNNCGTGACAAGTAATAAGTCCTATACCTGTCCTGAGAGCAGCTTCTGCTCCAATAACTGCTGCTCCCATTTTTCCATAGGATCCGGAGACAAGCAAGCCATGCCCAAAAATGCCTTTGTGATCAAATTTGTTTCTTTTCCGCAGAATCCCTGCAACATCATTTTTCTCCAGAAATACAAATGGAGAAAGGGTGTTCCTTACCGCATTCTGGTTGAGTCCGATCGGAAGTATTATCCATTCTCCGAGGTAAGGTGCATTTTCTGCAAACATAAATGAGAGCTTCGGGAACTGGAAACTCAATGTGAAATCAGCTGAAATAATAGTTTCATAATTATTGGAAGAATTATCTTCTCCAAACAATCCCGAAGGAATATCAACAGATATTATTGCTGCTCCGGATAGATTAATAAATCTAATGACATCTCCCGCAAGACCCCCTGCTGGACGTGTTAATCCTGTTCCGAATATTGCATCTATAATAACATCACTGTTGGAAATAACAGGAATCTGGTCCGTACCTTTTACATATACTATCTCAACGTTTGATTCTTTATTAAGACGCAGCAGGTTCGTTTTCCAGTCCTCAGTGGTCTTTTCAGTAAATTCGATGTAACAGACCACCGGCTCATACCTGTTTGATTTCAGCATCCGTGCGAGAGCAAGGCCATCGCCTCCATTATTACCTGGTCCGGCAAAAATAAAAATACGTTTTGATCTGTCAAATCGCTGAATATACCATATCAGTATCTGGCCCGCAGCCCTTTCCATCAAATCAATTGAGGCAACCGGCTCTTCGTTTATGGTATGCTCATCAATTTGTTTTATCTGATCGCTTCTGAAGAGTTTCATCCTTAGAATATTTCAACGGACAAATTTACACTCTTCGGACATGAATTAAAAGTATGCAAGCAAATTAGAGCGAAAAAGAGCCTTAGAATCTGCTTTTTACTTTCAAAAAGATTGATATATTTGTTTTACGGCCCACGACACAGAATGCACGGCTTAAGGAAGGTCGTGCATCGTGTGTCGTTTGAAATATTTATAAAATTTATATAAAATAACTGGCAACATGCTAAAGAATCACCCTAAGGGACTGCTGGTAGCTTTCTTTTCCAATATGGGAGAAAGGTTCGGCTTTTATACGATGATGGCTATTCTGGTCCTTTTTTTGCAGGCCAAGTTCGGGTTATCTGCTGAAAAAGCAGGAGACATCTATAGCTGGTTCTATTTCAGCATATATGCTTTAGCGCTACTTGGTGGTATACTGGCCGACGCAACAAAGAAGTATAAACTGGTCATACTTGCCGGTATAATAATCATGTTTGCCGGATATATCATTATGGCAGTTCCCGGAATGACCCTAACTATAACAATGATCGGGCTTTTTACCATAGCCCTCGGGAACGGACTGTTCAAAGGAAACCTGCAGGCGGTTGTCGGCCAGATGTATGACGACCCAAAATATTCAAAATTGCGCGATTCCGCTTTTATGATTTTTTATATGGGTATCAATGTCGGTGCTCTATTTGCCCCTTTTGCTGCAACAGGTATGCGAAACTGGTGGCTTAAAATAAATGGATTCACACATGATGGAAATCTTCCATCACTCTGTCATCAATTTATCAACGGAACCTTATCCGACAAATCAATATTTCAACAGCTGGCTGATAAAGCTAATCTGAGCGGTCATGTTACTGATCTTTCTTCATTTGCACATAATTACCTGGAGGTTTTTTCAAGAGGTTATAATTACGCATTCGGAATTGCCGCATTCACTATGGTAATTTCCCTGCTGGTATTTATTATTTTCAATAAACATCTACCGAATAAAGAGAAGAAAGCTGCTGAACTCTCTGAAAAAGTTGAGTTCAACATAATTACCCTGTTAGCATCTGTTGCTGCGATGGGGATCACTGCCTTTGCACTGCATTTCATAAAACAGGTTGGATGGACAGCAGGTTTCGCCTTTGGTCTGTTCGCAGCATTTGTTACATGGATAATTCTTACGGCAAAAAGAGAAGAGAAGTCAAGAATTGTAGCTCTGATCCTAGTATTTATCGTAGTTATATTTTTCTGGATGTCATTCCATCAGAACGGACTTACACTCACACTATTTGCCCGTGATTACAGCGCCAAGATTGTCAACCCTTATACGTTTCTTTTTTTCAATGTAATCTCACTTCTGGCTGTATGTGGGTCTGTCGGAGGATTGGTTTTGCTTTTTAAGAAAGGAGTTGAGAATAAAACAAGGATATTCGGAGCACTTCTTTTTGCAGCTGCACTTATTGTTGCCTATTTAAAAGTTGTTAATGCCGGGAGTATGAATGCAATATCACCGGAAATATTTCAATCATTCAATCCCCTATTTGTTGTTGCCCTGACTTTGCCTGTAATGGGCTTTTTTGCATGGCTTAACAAAAAGAATATTGAGCCTTCCGTTCCGAAGAAGATAGGCTTCGGGATGATAATTGCGGCATTGGGGTTTGGCATACTTCTTATCTGCTCATTAAATCTGACTTCTCCTCTGGTTCTAAAGGGATCACCGGTTCCTGATTCTGAAAGAGTTTCATCCTACTGGCTCATCAGCATATATCTTGTTCTTACTGTTGCTGAGCTATTCCTCAGTCCGATGGGATTATCATTCGTGTCAAAGGTTGCACCTTCACGGTTTCAGGGTTTGATGCAAGGAGGATGGCTTCTGGCGACAGCTGTTGGGAATAAATTGCTTTTCATCGGTACTTTGCTCTGGGATAAGGTAGCCTTAAGTATACTCTGGCTGGTATTTATAGTTTGTTGTCTGGTTTCTGCGACATTTATATTTTCAATGCTTAAGAGGCTGGAAAAAGAGGGAAACGGATAGGAGGAATTGACCCCTGAATCCCCTGGTGGGGTCTTTAAAATCCAAAGTCAGAACATTTGAACAAACGAATGCCGAAGGCAGAAGTTATTATTTTAGCCCGATATCTATTATTAACAACATTATCCTTTTTGCTAAACCTTTTTACGTATTTACACCCATTTCAGTTAATAATTTTAAATTGTCCCTCGCTATTTCACTAATTATGTTATTTTTGTATCAGATATCATGCATCTTACGAGATGCATTTTCATTTTATATAGCTTTGTATAATGAAAGTTTTAAAGTTTGGTGGTACATCGGTTGGATCTCCTGAGCGGATAAGGGGAGTAAAGAAAATTATAAAATCGCAGGTCAGCCCCTGCGTTATTGTCGTATCGGCATTTCAGGGTGTTACCGATGACTTGAAACAGATGAGTGAACTTGCCGCAAACCGGGATGATTCTTATGAGATCATGCTTGAAAAGCTTATTCTCAAACATGTGGAATTCACCAAACAACTGATTGTCAAAACCAAACAGAACAGTCTTCTTGAAGACATAAAAAATATTACTGATGATCTGAGAGAGACTCTAAGCGGAATTTATCTTCTTCGGGAACTCAGCAAGCATACTCTTGATCAGACACTCGGCACCGGAGAAATCCTGTCCTCACTGATATTAAGCAAAATAATAGATGATTGTCATCTGATTGATGCCAGGAAGTTCATCAAGACTGACAGCAACTTTGGCTTTGCAAATGTTGATTTCGTCAAGACCGATGCCCTAATAGTAAAGAGTCTTACCGGAATAAGGAAACACACTTTAGTGCCAGGGTTTATTTCGAGCAATGAAAGAGGCGAAATAACCACATTGGGAAGAGGAGGTTCAGATTATACCGCCTCTATTTTTGCAGCGGCTCTTGATGCTGAGGTTCTTGAGATCTGGACAGATGTTGACGGATTTATGACTGCTGATCCAAAAAAAGTCGAAAAAGCCTATGCAATTGAAAGCCTCACTTATTCTGAAGCAATTGAGTTATCTCATTTTGGTGCCAAGGTAATTTACACCCCTACCCTTCGGCCTGTTTATAAGAAAAACATCCCGATTGTTGTTCTGAATACCTTCAGCCCTGAATCAAAAGGAACGATAATAACCAATAAATCAGATGGCAATCAGATAAGTCCGATCAAAGGCATCTCTTCAATTGATCATATCGATCTTATTACTCTTTTGGGAACAGGTATGGTAGGAGTTACGGGGACGTCAATGAGACTTTTCGGTGCACTTGCAAGAAAGAACATCAATATAGTACTCATAACTCAAGCCTCCTCAGAGTATTCAATAACCTTCGCTGTAACTCCCGCCGATTCAACTAATGCCTCCGATGCAATAACTGAGGAGTTCAATGTTGAAATAAATATTAATAAGGAACTAAAGATCCTTGTTGAAAAAAACCTTTCGATTATCGCAATTGTAGGCGAAAGGATGAAGAATACTCCCGGGATATCAGCTACCCTCTTCAGATCCCTTGGCAGAAACGGGATAAATGTTATTGCAACGGCACAAGGCTCTTCTGAACTTAATATTTCTGTAGTAATAAAGAATGAGAGTCTAAAAAAAGCTCTCAATGTTATCCACGACGGTTTCTTTCTTTCACGTTTCAAAGAGATGTATCTATTTATAGCAGGTACAGGATTGGTGGGCACAAGTCTAATGAAACAACTTCAGAAACAGTATTCAACACTTATCAGCGAACATAACCTGAAGATTAATCTTATTGGTGTTACAAACTCCAGGAAAATGCTGATAGACAAGAGGGGAATTTCCCTGGAATGTTACAAGGAAGTTCTTAAAACTTCCGGTGAAAAAAGTGATATTTCAATATTCATTCAGCAGATGACCAAACTGAATCTCCGGAATTCGGTGTTTATCGATTGCACAGCAGATGAAGACGTTGCATCACGCTATGCTGATATCCTCTCAAAATACGTATCGATAGTTGCTGCCAATAAAATTGCCTGCTCCTCGGCTCAGAGTTATTATCAGCAACTTAAGAGCATTGCAAATGAACGCGGTGTGAAATTTATGTATGAAACAACGGTAGGCGCTGGTTTACCTATAATCAAAACTATAAATGACCTTGTGCTGACGGGAGATAAAATACTAAAAGTGGAAGCTGTACTTTCAGGAACCATGAATTTCATATTTAATGAACTCAGTCCGGAAATGCCATTAAGCTATGCCATAAAGAAGGCCCGAGAAAAAGGCTATTCGGAACCTGATCCTCGAGTTGATCTTAGCGGAACAGACGTAGTCAGAAAAATATTGATCCTTTCCAGGGAAGCAGGATATTCAATAGAAAAAGAGGATGTCATTGTTAATAAATTTATTCCGGAAGAGTGTTTTAAGGGTGATCTTAACGATTTCTTTGAAAAAGTAAAAGAGTACGATGCTGAGTTCGAGCAAAAAAGGATAGAA
>PMIL01000319.1:21789-30220 GCA_003157075.1 Bacteroidales bacterium
GATCTCATGAGAGTAGTAAATGTGTGAAAGAGGCTCAAAGGCGCAAAGGCGCAAAGGCGCAAAGGGAAAAAGAAGGGAATGGGGGGTAAAAAAAGATGGAGTTAAAATCAGGTAATTATATTGAAAAGAGGACCGGTAAAATATTATTCTACGAACCTGAAGTCACCCTAGGTTACGTTTAAAGAGGCGCTTCTGGGAGGGCTCGCGCCTGATGGTGGATTGTACCTACCATCTTCATTTCCTTTATTTTCTCAAAGAGAGCTTACAAGCTTTTCGAGCAAAAAGTATCATCAGATAGCTTTTTCTGTTCTCCATAAATTAATTGGCGATGAGATAGATAAAGAAGAACTTCGTAAAATTTGTGCTGAAAGCTATAATTTCGAAGTACCCCTTGAAAAAGTTCATGACCGTAAATATATTATGCGTCTGGATCAGGGACCTACAGCCTCATTCAAAGACTTTGCGGCAAGAATGATGAGTCGCCTGATGCAATATTACCTGTCTGTGAACAATCAACATCTTACTATCCTTACAGCTACATCAGGAGATACAGGAAGTGCCGTGGCCAATGCATTTTACGGCTTAAAAAATATAAATGCCATAATCCTGTTTCCTGCCGGTGAAGTCACACTGATGCAGAGGAAACAGATGACAACGCTTCAAAACAATATAAGTGTTATAGCTATTGATGGAAAATTTGACGATTGCCAGCGCCTGGTGAAGACAGCTTTTCTGGATCCCGCACTTTCAGATATTCCACTTACATCCGCAAATTCTATTAATATCGGAAGATTACTTCCTCAATCGATATACTATTTTTATGCATATTCAAAGCTTGCATCGAATCTTGAGGAGGCTATATTCAGTGTTCCATCGGGTAATTTCGGCAACCTGATGGGAGGCCTGATTGCAAAGAAGATTGGACTTCCGGTTCAAAAGTTCATTATCTCAACCAATGAGAATAACGAAGTCCCGGAGTACCTACGCACAGGCAATTATGAACCTGTAAATCCATCAAAAAACTCAATTTCCAGCGCGATGAATGTTGGCCATCCTAGCAATCTGGCAAGAATTGTAGCATTATACAAAGGTACAATGGATGAAACAGGCCATATATCAAAAATACCCGATATTTTGAAAATGCGTGAAGATCTCTTTGCTGTCAGCGTTACAGATGAAGAGACCAAAAATACCATTGAGAATGTTTATAGAAAATATGGTATATTGCTCGAACCTCATGGAGCCGTGGCCTGGGAAGGAACAAAGAAGTATTCAGGATTAGATAATAATACAAAGCCCGGAAAACCGCTTTGTATTTCGCTTGAAACCGCTCATCCGGCAAAATTTCCGGAGGAGATACGGCAAATTTTAAATTTCGAACCTCCCCTTCCTATCTCCATGGACGGGCTGGAAGAGAAGCCTGAAAACTATTTTTCAATGGATAACAATTACAAGTTGTTGAAGGATTTTATACTTAAGAATTATTAATAAGAATAAAAGTCAGACTATGTACATCGTATGTTCCGACCTTGAAGGTGTATTTGTTCCGGAAGTATGGGTGAATGTATCACAGCATTCCGGAATTGATGAACTAAAACTTACTACACGCGACATTAGTGATTATAATGTTCTTATGAGAAGGAGACTGGAGCTACTGAAGAAATACGGGCTCACACTTCGCGATGTTCAGAATGTAATATCTCTTCTTAAGCCGCTGCCCGGGGCTGTCGAGTTTGTAGACTGGCTCCGAACCAAAACTCAACTTATTGTCGTTACTGATTCATTTACCGAATTTGCAGAACCGTTGGTCAGGCAGCTTGGCAGACCGACCTTGCTTTGCCATCATCTTACAACCGACAAGGATGGAATTATTACTGATTATAACCTGAGGCAGGAAGACGCAAAAAGACAAGTAGTAGATGCATTGCATAGTCTGAATTATAAAGTAATAGCTATCGGAGATTCATATAATGACATTTCAATGCTTAGAAAAGCAGACTTTGGAATACTTTATAACCCTCCTCAGAATGTTGCTGATGAACACCTCGATTTAAAGGTAGTCAATACCTATCAAAGTCTGAAACGGATGATCACAAGGATCATCGATGGAGAAGAATAGTGTTATGCCAATGAAATTAGTTAATGGGTGCGGGAGATCCCTCGCTACGCTCGGGATGACATGACAATGAGGCGGTTAAGAGGGGCAAAAGTGACGATTTGCATAACAATTGTTGTATATATCTGCAATACACTTGCAAATCGCCACTTCTGCCCCCTTTTATGTCCCAAAATGAAATGTCATTCCGAACGAAGTGAGGAATCTCCTTCTCATATTTACTGATTCTCTAAAGAAGATACGCCACACGAGGGATCTTCTTCTCGTATTTACTGAGGTTGTTCTTTCAAGATAACTCCAGATGATTTTTCAGATCCGCTAAGACGACTGCTCTTACGAATAATGAGAACTAATTACCCGAGCAATAAAATTAAATATCCACTATTAGATTAATAATCCATTAATTTTCTATTTTTACTCTTATTCAAACTAAATGAATTAACCGGCCCTATGAAACTTCCACCTTCCTCTAAAAACTGGTTAACTATTATCGGTTCAATTATTGCGGGTATAAACCTCGCATTAATTATGCTTCTTTTTGTTATCTCTACCATCTTCAATAAAGGGAATACAAACCTGGGGTTATTTATCTATATTATACTTCCCGGGTTTCTGATTTTAGGACTTTTGCTGATTCCCGTCGGTATGATCCGTGAAAGGAAAAGGATCAGGACAGCCGGAATTACGGGAGAATCAAGGTTCCCAAAAATAGATCTCAATGATCCCAGACACAGGAATGCTTTTGTCATATTTACTATTACCACTATTATTGTTCTATTTCTCTCTACCCTTGGAAGTTTTCAGGCCTTTCACATAACTGAATCAGTAGAGTTCTGCGGCACTCTTTGTCATCAGGTTATGGAGCCGGAATATACGGCATATCAGAATTCCCCTCATGCCAATGTTGCATGCGTGGAGTGTCATGTCGGATCCGGAGCCTCATGGTATGTAAAATCAAAATTATCAGGATTGCATCAGGTCTATGCTGTTTTGACCCATTCGTATCCTACACCTATTGAAACACCGCTGCATGATCTGAGACCGGCACGGGAAACATGCGAAAAGTGTCACTGGCCGCAAAAGTTTTATGCCCGGACACTATGGACAAAAAAATATTTTCTTGCCGATTCAGTGAATTCCGAGTGGGATGTAATGCTGGAGATGAAGACCGGGCCGGAATACAGTGGTCTTGGACTAAGAGAGGGAATTCACTGGCATATTAACCCAGCTATAAAAATTGAATACATATCGGAAAATGACAAACGGGAAAATATATCCTATGTAAAGTATACAAATAAGACAACAGGTGTGGTTAAAATTTTCAGGAATGACAGTAATCCAATCTCAGACAGCTTGTTGAAGTCATCTAATGAGAGAACAATGGACTGCATTGATTGTCATAACCGGCCCTCTCATAATTATAATTCGCCGACAGTATATTTTGACAAGGCCATGCTTACAGGGGCAGCTTCAAAAAACATTCCGTTTTTCAAAAAAGTTTCAATGGGAATTCTGAAAGAAACTTTCAGGGACAGGGATACTGCATTGACACAAATAAGAGACAGTATTACAGCTTATTATAAATCGGGTTTCAGTGAATACTATAACCATAACAAGAATCTTATTGATAGTTCAATATCAGCTGTTCAGAAAGCGTTTAAAGAGAATACTTTTCCAAAAATGAAAGTAACTTATGACCATTATCCTGAACATATCGGACACCTTGAATCGGACGGATGTTTCAGATGTCATAATGATCAGTTCAAAGCAGAGGATGGCAGTAAAATATCCCGCGATTGTAATCTTTGTCATAGTATTGTAGGTCAGGGCAAACAGGGTATGATGGAGTATGCCAGTATAAAGGAGAATCTTGAATTTAAACATCCTGTCAATATTGGTACTGCCTGGAAAGAAGCTAATTGTTCTGAATGTCATAGGATCTTGTATGAATAATAATGTATCTTGTGCGAACGTTTATTAANNCCTGGACTGCAAGACCATTTCTTGAGGGTTCCAGATGGATTTTCGGTGATCTTTTCAGGTGGATGATTTCCGGAAACACGGGAATGTGGATCATAGACAATGCTAATGCCTATGGGCTTACCATAATAGGTATTGCTCTGATCCTCGGGGTTTTCACAAGAGTAGCATTATGGAGCGGGGTAGCATTACTGGTTTCATATTATCTGGCTTATCCTCCTTTTGGAGGTTATAGCTATGGCTTTCCTTCAGAAGGAAGTTACCTGATTGTAAATAAAAATCTTGTTGAGCTTGTTGCAATGATACTTCTGGTATTCCTCGATTCCGGTCAGTATTTTGGAATTGACATGTTGCTGAGAAAGAAAAGGATTGCGGGCAAGAAAGAAATTGTGACACCTGTGACCTACGATGAACAGCCGAACTCCAGAAGGGAGCTTATCAAAACTTTTACCGGAATTCCGGTACTGGCCTTATTTGCCGGTGCATTTTTCAAGAATTTAACCGAGGCTGGGCCTGATGCCGTATCCGGAGCTACAATAAAAGTTGATTATAAGCAGGCAAAAGATGTCAAGGGCGTGTTACCTTCAGGTAAACTGGGCGATCTGAAAATAACCAGGATGGTAATGGGCTGCAACCTTATTGGCGGATGGTCACATTCACGTGATCTTATATATGGTGATACTCTCTTCAAAGCATATAATAATGAAAGAAAAATAATTGAGACATTCTATCTTGCAGAACAGGCAGGTATAAACACCACCTTCATGGTAACTCAGTATTACCCTACATTTAATAAGTATAAGAGTATTTATAATAGCAAAATGCAATCAATCTGCCAGGCCATGCTGCCAGATAAGGACTTTTTCTCAGATATAAACACTGCAATCAGCAGCAAACCTACCGCTATTTATATACAGGGCGGAGAAGGCGACAGGTATGCCAATGCCGGTAAATTCGACATGCTCAAAAAGGCTGTCGACTATATAAAACAACACGGTTATATGGCCGGAATCGGAGCCCATTCGATAGAGACAATTAAATCATGTGAGAGAGAAGGAATAAACGCAGATTTTTATGTAAAGACCTTTCATCAGGATAGTTACTGGTCAGCACATCCGATTGAAAATCGTGAAGAATATAGTGTTATCGGTAAAAATTCACCTGACCACAACCATTTCCATGAAAATATGTGGGATCTATTCCCTCTGAAAACCGCCGAGTATATGAAAACCGTAAAAAAACCATGGTTTGCATTTAAGGTATTGGCCGCCGGAGCAATAGAACCAAAGGTAGGTTTCCGTCATGCCTTTGAATACGGGGCTGACTTCATTTGTGTCGGGATGTTCGATTTTCAGGTTGTGGATAACGTAAACACTGCAACTGAAATACTCGGAAGTCTGAAACCAAGAGAAAGAGAATGGTTTTCATAATCGTTATTTGAGAATATCTGAAGTATACCGGTCTGCTATCTCGGACTGATCTTTTGATAATCCAGAAATAATTACAATTTTATTCTCCTTATACGCAAGGAAGATTGTTCCGTTATATCCATCCTTGAACATGTATCTGCCAGTTTCAGAGTCTGTTGCATCTGTACCTGCCGCTACCAAATAAGCTTCAGTTGTCTTTTTGACCTCTTCAGGGGAATTCTTCTCAATAATAAAAACTGAGAAGTTATCGGGGCCGGATTCGTATGTTGCCTTAAATGCTTTATTAAGAAACTTATGTCCGAGAACACTTTCATTTATATAGGTCTCCTCATTGATTTTTTTACCATTAGAAGGGAAAATGGAAAGTGCAGCGGGCATTTCGGATTTTCCCGGGAGCATATCGGCAACTTCATGAGCAAGTAATTCGGCGGATTTCAAGGTACTCTCACTTTTTGAATAAGTACGGATCTTTACATAAAAATTACTTTTAAAGAAGTTGATTGCACCATCAGCTATATATCCCTGGGAACCAAGATTTGTAAAATGAAATGAAGGAGACCGTTCAGTTGAATAAATTCCAAAAGCCATTATAAAATCTGCCTGTCTGTAAATTTCCAGTTTAATAACATTTTTGCCTTTCTTATATTCAGCAACATGCAGATCGACAAAACCATATGACAGGTAGGTATCAGCAGCACCATTGATAAAGTCCCAAAGATTCTCTGGAAGATAAACCGGATAAGCGGTATTCTTTTTAAAACCTTTCAGCTCAGGCATATTAATATCCTGGGCAAATAAGGAACCTGAAATGATTATCAGGAAAACTGTAAGAATCAATCTAATTTTCATTTTAAACAATTTATTTAATAAGAATCACGGATAAGAGTGGAGATTCCTCGCTTACGCTCGGAATGACATAGTATTTAGTAGGTTAAGGGTGTGAAGAAGTGGGTATTCGCATAGCAAATTGTATTATATGTCAACAATTCAACTGCGAATACCCACTTCTTCACACCATATGCTCCTCAACAACACTGTCATTCCGAGCGCAAGCGAGGAATCTCTCAATCTCTCTATCATACTTTATTATCCCAGAAAATCAGCCGGAACATTTACCAGTCTTGATATATCTGCAATTTTATCTTTAATATCGAATCTCTTTGTACATACTACCGAACATGAACCGCACTCTTTACAGGGATTATCATTTGTTCCGAGTTCGCTTAAAAGAGATCTGGCCATTGCCGGATTTGAATAGCCGTACGCGTACATATAAGCTCTCATAAGGTCAGGTACCGGAAGATTCAATTTGCAGTTGCTGAGACAATTCAGGCACCCGGTACAATAAAGTCCCTTTTCAGCACTTGCAAGAAGAAGATCCTTTTTTTCCTGGTCGGTAATTGTCAGGTCGGAGAGGATTTTAATATTCAGTTCAAGCTGGTCAAAGTCTGTCATTCCGGGTATTGCAGTAGTGATATCAGGATTTGACAAGGCCCATTTCAAGGCAGCGGAGGAATTGATCGGCTTGGTTTTTTCTTTATCAAGAAAACCTCCTCCGGCCATAGTCTTCATGGCAATTATCCCAATTCCGGCCTGGCCTGCTTTTTTAATGGCACTATTCATTTCATCGGCATAGGTTTGTTTAAAATTATAAGCTGTCAGTACTACATCATAAATGTCCATATCGGCAGCAGCATTTATCAGTGCAGGTTCATTTGCATGGGTGGAGAAACCTATGAATTTAATCTTACCGTCTTTTTTAAGGTTCCTGACCGCAGCGATAATTGGTTTATGTCCAAGCATTTCCGGATTCCTGATCCCATGCACATACAATATATCGACATAATCCATTTTCAGCCTTGTCATACTTGTGTTGAATTTTGCCAGAAAATCTTCCGCCGTAGTCTGGTCGGTAGGCTTGCCATCTTTGTCAGCACCTCCTGGACCAACCTTTGTGGCGAGATAAAAAGAATTCCTGGGATAATCTTTTAAAAGATTTCCGAGCATTATCTCATTATTTCCATTCTGGTAGCCGTTTGCCGTATCAAAAAGCTTAATTCCTTTCTCATAAGCAGCTTTGCAAAGGTTTGGATTATCTGCCCTCATAACTCCAAAGCTTATCACCGGAAGCTTCATTCCTGTTTTCCCCAGTGTTCTTGAGATTATATCTTTTTGCTGACTTGCTGATGCAGCAGAGACCAGGGAAGGTGAAAGTGCCACTATTCCTGCAGCACCTGCAATGCCCGTTCTGAGAAAACCTCTTCTGTTGATATTCTTCATTTAAATATTATTATCATTATTTTTTATTATTCGTAATGACTGGATTCTCCGTCACTACAGATAGTTCAACATATTACTTATTTCAGATTCCTGATCCTCACATCAATACCGGAACCTTTCAATAACTTCAATATTTCGTTTGTGTCAGTTTCACCGAAATGGTAAGGATAAAGGATTTTTGGTTTAAATGCAAGAGCTGCATCAGCAACCATTGAAGGAGTCATTGTATAAGGCAGATTCATGGGAAGAAAGGCAACATCGATATTACTCAGTGCTTTCATTTCAGGAGTGTTTTCAGTATCTCCGGCAACATAAATCTTCTTCCCGCCTATAGTAAGAATATAGCCTACTCCCACCCCTTTTGGATGATAAGGNNNNTGATTACAGAATAACAATGTTCCGGGTTTTTTCAGGTCACCGACAAGTTTAGTATCCAGATGATCTCCGTGATCATGAGTAACAAGGATAATGTCAGCCTTCGGAAGAAAATCATAATTGCCCGAACTTCTTACAGGATCAATATTAATAACAAAACCATTAATTTTAAACATCAGTGATCCATGGCCTATAAAATGCATTTCAACTGTTACTGATGAAGTTACAAGCTTATCGTACTAGGGAGTCT
>PMIL01000272.1 GCA_003157075.1 Bacteroidales bacterium
GCCTCAGCAAATGAAAGTCGATGACACAACAACTGTAATAAATGAAACTGTAACAGCTTTCTCAGAACTGTTGAGCCTCTCCGACGAAATCGAACACTGCAGCTCTGAGATTGCCAGAAGGGAAGATTATGAATCAGATGATTATCTGAAACTTTGCGATCATCTGACAGTAGTTGAGGAGAGGTACCGGATGATGGGAGGAACAAACTATATGGCAGAAGCTGAATTGACTCTGCTTGGCCTGGGTTTTGAACGTAAAGATTTTGAAAGGCCAACAAGCGAGCTGAGTGGCGGATGGAGGATGCGAATTGAGCTTGCGAAGATACTTTTAAGAAAGCCTTCGCTGTTTCTGCTTGACGAACCTACTAACCATCTTGATATTGAATCAATTCAATGGCTTGAAACCTTCCTTGCCGGATACCCGGGAGCAGTTGTGCTGGTATCTCACGATCGTGCATTCCTTGATAATGTAACCAGACGTACGATTGAAATCTCACTCGGGAAAATATATGACTATAAAGCCTCCTGGTCAAAATATCTGATATTGCGGGCAGAAAGAAGGGAACAGCAGCTCGCTTCATTCAGGAATCAACAGAAGATGATCGAAGACACTGAAAAGTTTATCGAACGATTCAGGTATAAAGCAACAAAAGCTGTTCAGGTTCAATCGAAGATCAAACAACTCGATAAAGTTGACCGTCTGGAAGTTGATGAAGAAGACAAGAGCTCAATTAATCTAAGATTCCCCCCGGCCCCGCGATCCGGGACTGTGGTTGTGGAAGCTGAAAGCCTTTCAAAAAAATATGGATCTCTGACCGTGCTNNAACGGAGAAGGAAAAACCACATTATCCAAGATTATCATTAATGAGCTTGACTGGACAGGAAATCTGAAGATTGGACATAATGTCAAAATAGGATATTTTGCCCAGAATCAGGATGTACTGCTTGATGAAACAATAACAGTGCTTCAGACCATTGATGATATTGCAAAAGGCGATATCAGAACAAAAATCAGGGACATGCTTGGTGCGTTCTTATTCAGGGGAGATGATGTTGAGAAAAAAGTTAAAGTTTTGTCGGGCGGTGAAAGAGCAAGACTCGCACTTGTTAAGCTCCTGCTTGAACCCACTAATCTTCTTGTCCTTGACGAGCCTACGAACCACCTTGATATGCGTTCAAAAGATATTCTTAAGCAGGCTCTTATCAAATACGATGGCACGTTAATTGTGGTATCGCATGACAGGGATTTCCTCGATGGGATAGTTGAAAAGATCTTTGAATTCAAACATAATAAGATCAGGGAAAATATTGGTGGAATCTATGATTTTCTGAGGAAGAAAAAGATTGAAAACCTGAAAGATATTGAGAAAAAAGATAAAATTAAATATGAAGCCGCTCAGGAAAATATGTCCTCAAATAAACAGAAATACCTTGATAAAAAAGAATTTGACCGGAATCTGAGAAAAATAAGAAAGAGGCTTGAGGAATCAGAATCAGCAATTGAAAAGATAGAAGCCGAAATAATTGCTGTAGATAAATCGTTTATGGAACCTGGAAATTCCTCTGAAGCGCATGAACTGGATTACATAAAATACCAGGATCTCAAGGAAAAACTGAATGAGGAAATGAACAGATGGGCACAATATAGCGAGGAGGTTGAAGAGTTTTTAAAAAATAACGGTTAAGAATGGAACTGCTGCAGTTTGAAAAAGAGTACAGGATACATGTTTATGAAACAGGACCTGACGGTAAACTTAATTTGTATTCTCTTTTCAATTATATGCAGGATATTGCTTCCGATCATGCAATAAAACTAGGTTTCGGACGGGACGATCTGTTGAGAAATAATCATTTCTGGGTTCTTTCAAGAATTTATGTTGTTATAGATAAATGGCCATTATGGGAAGATACAATAAATCTGAAAACATGGCCGAACGGTACTGATAAATTGTTTGCCCTCAGAAATTACGAGGTAAAATATCCCGATGGACGGCAAATTGCTACAGGAACATCCTCCTGGTTGATTCTTGACCGTACTACAAAAAAAGTTCAGAGACCTGATTCCATACTTTCTCAGTACAGTCCCAACCTTCATACTGAAAACTCTGCATTAAGATATGCTTCAAAAATTGATCCTTCCTCGGAAAACGGAAGAATATCCCCATTATTCAGAATTAAAGTAAGCGATATTGATGTAAATTTGCATACAAACAATGTCAGATACCTCAAATGGGCAAGTGACAGTTACGATCTTGATTTCATTATGAATAATGAACCACAATCCGCTGAAATCAATTATCTTGCAGAGTCCAGATTTGATGAAGAGATCGTGATAAGAACATCCCTTGAAAATGAGACCGGCTCTTTATACAACCATTCTATATTCAGAACCAATGATAACAGGGAACTTTGCAGGATAAGGATTGAATGGAAAAAAGGTAACAAATAATATATTATTTTTGGACATGAACAATTGCATTTCAAACAGGACCATTTGTTTACTGATATCCGGTATTCTTCTTGCCTCTGTATTCAGTTCATGTAAGACTACACAACAGGTAGTTGATCATAAGGATCTGTCATATCTGTATAATCCTACAAAAAGTCCGATAAACCCGCGGTATGTCGTTACAAATAATACGGATGATGCATCGGTATTGTCTGTAAGGTTTTCGATCAATGATCTTTTTTTCTCAGAAGCAAATCCGCAGGGAGTTTCCACAGCACAAGTTATGCTTACTGTAAAACTGTGGAGCATGACCCAGGCCAAAGCACTGACTGACACTGCAGTAGTAAACCTGAGTATAATAAAAGAAACCGGGAAACAGGAGTATATCTATGAAGTACCCCTTAAAGTTGAAAAAGGGAATGAATATCTTGCCGAAGTCAAAATACTAGACAGGCTCAGACTTATTGTATCTCAATCATTTATCCAGTTTAATACTCTCTCCTATACCAACAGGTATAATTTCAGGGTTGTGGGTCACTTCGATAAAAATGAGCTTTTCACACCGGTACTAAGACTTGATGAGTACATCAACCTCGTGTATTCCCATGGCCATATTGACAGCCTCTTCATTTCGTTTTATAAGCCATTCAGGGAGGTACCCGATCCTCCGTCAATGCTGCTTCCTGAAAAGACACTTGACTATGAACCAATGAAAATGGTAGCGCTCCCTTATTCCGATACTCTTCCAATGATGTTTCCCAAAGAAGGAATATATCTCTGTTCAATCGACAGGAATATTAAGGATGGATTCACATTTTTAAATCTGGGTTCCACATATCCGAGGCTAACAAATCCGGCGGTTATGATAGAGCCATTGGCTTACCTTGCATCGCAGGACGAATTGGCGGAATTAAAGTCTGCAGCAAAACCGAAGGCAGCACTTGACGCTTTCTGGATTAAGTGCGGAGGGAATGTGGATAAATCCCGTGAATTGATCCGGATATATTATACTAGGGTTCTTTATTCAAATTACTATTTTACCTCATATAAAGAAGGCTGGCGAACTGAAAGAGGTATGATTTATATTATTTACGGACCACCTGATAAAGTATATAAGACAACCGATGGTGAAAGCTGGGGATATAAAAAACCGATTGTAAGGTCTAAATGGAGCGGTCGATTCGCCGTAAAGGATTCTTATCTATATTTCAACTTTAAAAGAAGAGAAAACAACTTTTCCGACAATGACTATTACCTGAGCCGCAGTGAAACGCTGATTACATTCTGGGACAAGGCTATTGCCAGCTGGAGAAAAGGAATCGTATTCCGGCTTGATAATCCTAAGGATATTTAGGAGGTAATTAAAATGTATTTTACAGAATAATAAACAACCTATATAAGCCCCTTGAAAATCAATTTATTCACCCCATCCCCAAAGGGAGTAAATTGATTTTCTTCGCTCCCCTTGGGGACGGGATAAAAGAAGAAAATCAATTTTTATTTATCTATATATAATACATGCAAAAGGAATCAGATTGTATTTTTGGGTTGCACGCTGTAATAGAGGCTATTAAAGCAGGAAAACAAATCGACAGGCTGCTCATAAAACAAGGTCTTCAGGGTGCTTTGTATCATGAACTGATGACAGAAGTCAAATCACATAATATAGTATATCAGATTGTACCTGTTGAGCGAATAGAACTTGTTACAAGGAAAAATCATCAGGGGGTACTTGCCTGGCTTTCTGTTATTGAATATCAATATATTTCCAACCTGCTTCCTATGGTTTATGAAAAGGGAGAAGATCCCCTTATCATTGCACTCGATGGCGTCTCCGACGTAAGGAATTTCGGGGCGATTGTGCGTACTGCTGAATGTCTTGGAGCTCATGCTGTTATTATTCCTGAAAAAGGATCTGCACGGATAACAGCAGATGCCGTAAAAACATCAGCAGGGGCACTGCACTCATTTCCTGTTTGCAGAGAAAAAAGTATTGTCCGCTCAATAGAATATCTTAAAGAATCAGGTTTAAAAGTATTCTGTGCCGGTGAAAAGTCAGGGGAGTCAGCATCAGAAGTCTCATTAACAGGACCCTCTGTATTAATTCTCGGATCAGAAGACAAGGGAATCAGCCGAGAGCTTATAGCACTCTCTGATCACCAGATTAAGATTCCGATGACAGGTACTATAGGATCATTGAATGTATCGGTTGCGGCCGGAATCCTTCTCTATGAGATAGTCCGGCAACGGGCTCTGTGAACTATTCAATAATATTTCTGATCCTTTGGTCGAGCATACCCTGATCAGCTGTAAATGAAGCAAGACCGGCAAGCGTCAGCAATGTATCAGGAGCAATTTTCTCTTCGCTGATCTTTTTCTCCCATCTCTGATGNNCACTTTATTGTCAACTTCCCAGAATTTCTCCAGATGAGCATCCTTTGCAGAATCAAATATACTCACATCATAGTTTTCATGCGTATGGGACGTAAACTTACCCGATAATTCTTTATGTCCGGCAGCTGCAACTTTTGGCGGCATTGTAAATACATCTACGCCGGCAAGAAGATCTAGCTGATTAAAGCTCCTTAAACTTGCGGCTATCTGTTTCGTCTGCCATGGATTCTCTGCAGATAGACCGGTAACCCAGTTCTGTGATGATATTACCGCCTTCTCACCTGCCCCTGAACCATCCCCAAGCTTGTTGTTTATGATATAAGCACCAATTCTGCCCAGGAAGACATTTACATAATCAGGTCTTGCCACTTTTGTCACAAGTACATTTTCACGGGCACTGAAACCCAATGTAAAATTGACTTTTACTCCTGAATCCTTCAGCAGTCGTGCTCCAATTATCCCTTCAGCAGTATAGGGCACTTTGACTATGAATTGTTCTGGACATATATCATGGAATCTTCTTCCATAGTTTTGAATAGCCTTTATATCATGCGCAGTGTCGGTATGAAGTTCAACGCTTACAAAACCTCCAAACTTTAAGGCCAGCCTAAGGGCATGCCGGGCATTTAAAATAAATGCTATCTCCTTAACCCTTTCCTCCTGTGGCAGGTCACGTACTACACTTTTTGCCTCAGATATAAAAATATCATATATTCCTTTTTGTATTTCATTGTTAAGCAATGAGTTATTGGTTGTTAAGGCTGCCATCTCAGCAGACCAGTTGGCTTCGGCCTCCTCCACATCACCTGTATCAAGCCACAGTTCTGTACCGGTGTTAACAAGTGATTCCCAGAAGGGGTCGCTTTTGCCAGTCACATGTTTTTCATTAAGATTTTTCCAAACAAAATCGCTAATTCTGGTATTTAAGTCTGCCATGGTTTTAAGTATTGATGTAAAATTCAATTATTTCATTTATTCAGTATTGGTTGCAGATCATCACCAGTAGGTTGTTGGAAAACTCTGAGTCCGAACTCACTCATTATCGCCAGAAAGTGCTCAACAATCTCGGACTGAAGGTTTTCATAGGGGACAAACTGATTATTTTTTGTAAAGAGATAAAATTGTAAAGGAAGGCCATTACCTTCTATCTGCCTGTGTTTAATAAGTATTGTCTGCTTCTGGTCAACATCCTGATGATTCTTCAGGTAAGATTCAGCATAAAATCTGAATACTCCCAGATTTGTCATTTGGGAAGGATTAAAAAAAGGAGACTCACTATTTTTTATATCCTTACCAGGCATATCCTTTTTCAGTTTTGCTGATTGAATAAATTCATTTAATGCGGGGACTCTGCAAAGCCGCTCTTTCATCTCCTTATCAAGGAATCTGATACTTTTCATATCTATGAAAATCGATCTTTTTATCTGCCTGATGCCAGATTCCTCCATTCCTCTCCAGTTCTGGAATGAATCATTAACAAGCGAATAAGTAGGAATGGTAATTATAGATTTATCAAAGTTCTGTACCTTAACTGTATTAAGAGTAATATCTTCAACCACACCATCGATATCACGGCGGGGTATTGAAATCCAGTCACCGACTTTCAGCATCTTATCTGCAGATAGTTGAATACTGGCAACCAAGCCCAGAAGAGTATCCCTGAAGACAAGTATCAAAACAGCGGTTATAGCACCTATGCCTGCGACCAGCGTGCTGATGTCTTTCTTAAAGAGCACCGATACAAGTACAAGGATAGTGACAACTATTACAAATATTTTTACCAGCTGAACATATCCCTTTATATGGCGATGCCGGGCGATAGGAAGAGTTTTATAAACTTCATGCCAGGCATCTATAAATGAATTCAGGACTACTGTTCCTACAATTACCATGTAAATATAGGTCATTTTATGAACCACTGCCAGCCAGTTAGGATAAGCTTTAAGAGCCCATGCGGCCAGAAACCAAATCACAAGTGCAGGTGCAAAATGCGATAACCTGGTAAAGACTTTTTGTTCAAGGAAAATATCATCCCATGTATTTGTGGTCTTTTTAACTATTCTTGTAACAACCTGAAGGATGATGGCTTTTGCTAAGAGGTTTGCCAGCCAGCTCAATAATATGACAATAAGAACGAGTGCAATCGTACTAAGAAATGAAGAAAGACTATAACTTAATCCTGCATCAACAAATATATCTCTAAACCATATCCCGGGATCATTTAAAAATGGCATATCCGTTTCCTTAAATAATTAGTGGCAAAAATAGATAAATTATCAATCGGTCTGAATGAATATTTTTAGCTTTACATCATTCTTGTAAAAATAAATTAGCTATGAGAACAATCATAATCTTCATTTTGTTTGGTGTCACAGCCAATCTGTTTGGGCAGCCGGGTTTTGATAAGTATTTTACTGATAAAGTATTAAGGTTTGATTTTATGCTGGCAGGGAATAGCCGGAAGACTTTGGTATACCCTGTAGCTATGAAAGAAGAACCATTTTGGGCAGGATCAAATATAAATCTGATTAATCCTTTTAATTCAGGAAACTTTAAATATGAACTATTCGATTCTACAGGGAATACACTTATCTACTCAAGACCCTTCTGCACACTATTCCAGGAATGGCAGACGACGGATGAAGCAAAAGCCACTGACAGAAGCTTTTATGAAGTTGCTACCATGCCTTACCCGAAATACAAAGTCAGATTCATGCTTAGTATAAGAGAACACGATGGCAAGTTTTCCAGATTATATGAAACAATTATAGACCCGGCGGATCATTTTATCAGAAAAGAGAATCCCATTAAGGTACATACCGCAAAAATCTATAGCGGAGGGGATCCTCATACTTCCGTTGATCTGGCATTTATTGCTGAAGGTTATAAAGCTGAAGAGATGGGGAAATTCAGGGAAGATGTAAAAAAGATGGCTGATATTCTTTTTGCTGAAGCCCCTTATAGTAATTATAAGGATAAGTTCAATATCTGGGCTGTCGAATCAATTTCCCAGGATTCAGGGACAGATATTCCCGGTGAGAAAATTTATGTTAATACTGCTGTGAATTCAAGTTTCTATACATTCGGACTTGACCGGTATCTTACTACCCAGGACATAAAAACCGTAAACGATTTCGCAGCCGCTGTTCCCCACGATAATATAATTGTCCTCATAAACAGCACAAGATACGGAGGAGGAGGTGTTTACAACTACTATAGCGGGACAACAACAGATCATCAGCTCTCACCAAAGGTCTTTATTCATGAATTCGGTCATGGCTTTGCCGGTCTTGCTGATGAATATTATTCGTCAGCTGTTGCATATGATGAATTTTATCCCCTCAATGTTGAGCCATGGGAACCAAACATCACAACAATGGTGAACTTTGAATCAAAATGGAAAAAGATGATAGCTAAAGATACTCCGGTACCAACTCCTCCCGAAGAGAAGTACAGCAATGTTACGGGATTGTTTGAAGGTGGAGGTTATTCTGCAAAAGGGATTTTCCGGCCTGAGATGGACTGCCGTATGAAGAGCAACGGGGAGAAAGGCTATTGTTCCGTCTGCCGTAATGCGCGCCGTAGGGACGTTGCATGCAATGTAAAACAATTAATATGCGCCGTAGGGACGTTGCATGCAATGTAAAACAATTAATATGCGCCGTAGGGACGTTGCATGCAACGTCCCTACTACCACGCATTTACAAAATTTATTTGTTCTTCCTGTCAACAATATAGAATAAGACAAGGCTTAATCCTCCGAAGAAGAAGATCATTGCAGGGTAGTTGGCGCCATCATAAAGGACACCTGCATTTGATAAGATAGCACCTACAATAATACCTAATGCGATTCCCATGAAGAACATTCCTGTTTTCAGTGTGGCTTTATTCCAGTTAAGCAGAGAATTCTGACCTTCCTTGCCGGTGTTGAATAAACTGGCATCTGCACCCTTGTCTATAAGTGCCATTCTTTCTTTATTACGGGTGGTGATATGTACATAATAGATTCCGAATACGGTGGCAAAAAATGCGATAAATGCGACTAAAACTTCCATGACTTTATAAATTTGGTTAATAACTCTTTTTGTACCTTTAGACTATATGTATTATCTGACGGTTACAAAAAAAGATTATTAAATAAAAATAATTTTCATGTAACCAATTTATAACTTTGCGCGTCAAACAGGCAGAATGGATTATAAGGGTGACATATATTATATTGAGCAGGTCCTGGCAGGAAAAAATAACGCATTCGGATACATTGTTGACCAGCATAAAAATAATGCCTTTAATCTGGCTTTCAGAATATGCGGGAACCACGAAGAAGCGGAGGAACTTGCACAGGACTCCTTTTTAAAAGCTTATAGAGCGCTAAACAGTTTTAAAATGAAAAGCAGCTTTGCTACATGGTTCTACAGGATAGTTTATAATACTACCATTTCGCATGTAAGATTAAAAAAGAAAGGTGTTCTGTCACTTGAAGATTTTCCAGCCGATGCAACAGATTTTATAGGAACGAACACCAATGAAGAGGAAGCAGAAAAAGAATACAGGAATTCATTGGTTAACTTTGCACTGCAAAAAATCACTGAAGAAGAAAGAGGGTTGATCAGTCTTTATTATTATGAAGATATGAGTACCGATGAGATTGCNNAAAAGATGCAGGAAATTATTGAAAAAACTGAAAAGAAAAAGTTAATTTATCATGAATAGCCAGGAAATATATAAGGAAGATCTACTCAGGAAGTATATTGATCCTGAGATGATTGAAGAAGCTCCTAAAGGATTTACATCAAAAGTAATGACTCAAATCCAGTTGGAATCAAAGCCATTACCGGTTACCCAAACCTTAAGGGAAAAAAGTTTTGTACCGGTTATATCAGCTTCTGTTACAGTCTTATTAATTGCAGCAGCCTTTCTGATTCCCGATAATAAATCTGCTTCTTTAACAAGTCTGTTTTTGAATCTTTCTAAAAATCTTAAGATTTCTTTGCCTGAAGTAGATCTGTCATCAGTTTTCAGGCTTACACTACCTTCAGTAATGATTTATGTATTTTTGGGAATTTTGATACTAACCTTATTTGACAGAGCTCTGTACCATATATTTCACAGGGAAAAATAGTCTGAAGACTTTACAGATTTTATAGACTTTACAAGCTTTCCACCTTTGAATTGAGTCCTTTTGCATTGAGAGATCTGCTCATTGCATTTAGCACTTCCACAATGCCTAACTTAACCTCGCAGCTACCTTTGAAATGAACAATAAGTGCGCACTGTTCAGCCTGAACTGAATCATGTCCGCATATCTCAACCAGAGATTTAATGACATGTTCAAAAGTATTAATATCATCATTAATGAGAATCAGTGAACCCGATTCATTTCCTCTTTTAAGTTTATCTTCCCCCCGTAATGTTTTTTCCTTCATTTCAGTTTATCAAATAGTTCTCTAGCAGTAACAACAGGTATTTCTTTTTTCCCCAACCAGGCGACCACTTGAGCATCTTTATAACCGTTCCTTTTTAAGAGGTCGGAATACTCAGCTGCAGTTTCAAATGTAATAAAATTCCCAATTAAATAATCAATTTTTCCATCCTCGAGTGTTATTATATCCAGACCCCTGTTCCCGGCAACTTTTCTTAGCCCCTCCAGAATGTCTTCTTTCAGGGGTTTTAACGAGCTGGCTACTTCAACTCTAAACGTAAGAGTTGGCGGAATAGTATCAGCATGAGTATCATTTAAACTATTTTCAATAGAGACGAGAGATTTATTGCCCCACTCTTTTTCCATCATAGCCGCCCTGTCAGCTGAAACTGTTTTATTCGATGAAAGAGCAACAACGAATGAATCTTTGAATCCTTTATTTTTAACTGTAACCAGAGCTTTGGCAGCATCTGTTGATTTGCGAAACATTCCGGCATAATAAATCGTTTTATCTGTGCCTGTAATCCTGAAACCATAGATCGGTGAAAGTCCTTTAAAAAATGCCGGTGTAACCGGATTACGGAAAACAGCAATCTGGATCCGATAAATAAGACCTGCGGGAACTTCCGAATCAATTATTAGTTTTGCTCTTGGATCAGTTGCGGGTTGCGCCAGAACTTCAAAAAAAGAAAATACTTCCACACGCCTCCTTGATGGAGGGATAATCGTCTTTGTCGTATCTGGTTTCCTGTCTACAGTTTTTGGGAGTACGTTTTCAACTTTTCGAATAGTGTCCTTTACGACTTTAATGTCACTTTTCGAGGCTGTTGAATTAATCACCATACTGGAATCCAGCTTATGGTTCAAGGTCTCAGCTTCCCGATATTTCTGATCCGCACTATTTTGATATGATGCAGCAATCTTTTCATTCTCGAGTATCCTGGTTTTCAGCGCTGATTTTTCAGTTTCAGATGATTTGTAATTGAATTTTTTCTGGTTTTCTATAACAGCGGATACAGAATCTGCTTTTGACTGGAATTCAACCGCCTCAGCCAGGACCTTTTCATAATCTGCGGGAACATTTTCTTTACCGGTAATTACTGTTGCACCATTTTTCAGGACTGGTTCTTCAATTGACGGCTTTACTGCAGCCATACTGATATCAGGTTTATTAATATTTACCGCTTCAGCCGGCTTTATTTCAGAATCAGCAACCTGTCCTTTTTTTTGAATACACTGCTGCAATAAATCAGGTACTCCCATTTCTTTTGAGATTCTCTTTCCAACTCCTTTAGTATATGATTTATACGATTCTGTTGCTTCTGAAAATTTTCCTGACATTTGCTGTGCCCGCCCAAGATAAAATAATCCGTCAGAAGGCAAGGTCTTAATGTTCCCGGCTTCCTGAATTGCATCGTGCAGAAGATTAGCGGCTTCAGCAGGATTCCTGTTTAGCTTTACAAGACATACTCCTGAATAGTATTTATACAATGGATCTTTAGTATAAGTCAGAAGCAGTTCTCTGAATTCCACGTAGGCTTTATCATAATTCCCCTGTGAAAATGCTTCAAGTGAGGATTGCCGAGTAGGTTTCATCGGAATGTCCTGCGAAAAAAGATTATTGAAGGGTATATGGAAAGTCCCGATCAGACAAAACAAAATTATCTGTTTCTTAAATTTCATAGACTGATTAAGATTAGCATACATTTAATTTTCAATATATTACACGACTCATTGTTTTCTTTGAATGAAGTCTAATGTTAATAACAATTGAATGATTTTTTGCAAATTACAACTCAAACTTCGTAAATTTACCCATAATAACAAAATAAATGCCCATGTTACAATTAAAGGAAGGAATGAAGGCCCCTGTTTTTGAAGGTACAGATCAGGATGGCAATACTGTAAAGCTAGCCGATTTTGCCGGGAAAAAGGTGGTTTTGTTCTTCTATCCAAAAGATAACACTGCCAATTGTACCGAAGAGGCTTGTAATCTCCGCGATAACTGGGATTTATTTCTGATTAAGGGTTTTGTTGTAATCGGGATAAGTCCCGACAATGAAAAATCGCATAAGGGGTATATAAAAAAATATAATCTCCCGTTCCCGCTTATTGCCGATACATCAAAAACAATTCTCAGCGATTATGGGGTTTGGGGAGAGAAGAAAATGTACGGAAGAACCTTTTTAGGGGTTATCAGAACTACATTTATAATCGATGAGAAAGGAGTAATAGTGAAGATCATAAATAAAGTAGATACAGGCGAACACTCAAAGCAGATTTTCGATTTGTACATTCAATAAATCCAATAATATGAGCAAAGAAAGAAAAGAGATAAATAAAGAAAAGCTTAAGGCACTTGAAGTTACCCTGGGGAAAATTGAAAAGGATTTTGGAAAGGGAACAATAATGAAACTTGGCGATCATGCAATCGACAATGTTCAGATTATTTCAACAGGTTCGATCGGACTTGATGCAGCTCTTGGTATCGGCGGATTACCGAGGGGCCGTGTAATAGAGATCTACGGTCCTGAAGCATCAGGAAAAACAACCCTGGCTATTCATGCTATTGCAGAGGCTCAGAAGAACGGTGGTATTGCGGCTATCATTGATGCCGAACATACATTTGATCGCAATTATGCGGAAAAACTGGGAGTAGATGTTGAAAATCTATTGATTTCTCAACCTGATAACGGGGAACAGGCGCTTGAAATTACTGATAACCTGATTCGTTCCGGAGCACTGGATATAGTTGTCATTGATTCAGTTGCAGCACTTACTCCAAAAGCTGAGATCGAAGGTGAAATGGGTGATTCCAAGATGGGACTACAGGCAAGACTGATGTCACAGGCACTAAGAAAACTTACTGCAAATATCAATAAAACAAATACTTCATGTGTTTTCATAAATCAACTCAGGGATAAGATTGGTGTAGTATTCGGTAATCCCGAGACTACCACCGGAGGAAATGCACTGAAATTTTATGCGTCAGTGAGATTGGATATCCGCCGGACCAGTCAGCTTAAAGATGGTGAAGAAATCATTGGCAGCCGGACAAGGGTCAAAATTGTTAAGAATAAGCTTGCACCTCCATTCAAAAAAGCTGATTTCGATATCCTCTACGGTGAAGGCATCTCACAGCTTGGGGAAATTGTTGACCTGGGCGTTGATTTTGAAATTATCAAGAAAAGTGGTTCCTGGTTCAGT
>PMIL01000097.1 GCA_003157075.1 Bacteroidales bacterium
TTCCTGTTTCTTTGTCAATAATACCAATTGTTCCATTTTTTGAAAAATGCACTTTCATGAACTCATTTTCAAGTCTGAATTCTTCAGCGTTGGCAACACTTTTACTTTTTCTGGTATCTCCATTCATTAAACGAATCTGTCTGTACCCAAAAGAAGGAATTACGGTACTTACCACAAGTGTTTTACGATTTCCGGTTTCAGTTGAACCCGAAGTCCATTGATGAAATAGTGGATTACCCTCTCCATCTTCAACTCTTGAAGGCTTTTGTAAATCCCAGTCAAAATCATATTCTATGTTTCCCCGAACTTCCCATGCATGTGGATTGAAGATTAAAAGATACTGGGAAGAAGGATCCTCTGTAGCCACCTGGCATTCGAGCATCTGAACAGATAAATAAGTCGCCTGATGAGCTATGTCAAGAGCAAACCCAAATCCTTCCCGGGCTGACTGGTAATGTTCCGGCAATGCTGTTCCGGCCATACTGTCGTGAAACTGAAGAAACAACACTCTTTGCCATGCTGACGTAAATTCTGTCTTTGGATAATTGGAACCCCATGCTGCTGAACCTATCGCAGCCATTTTTTCTGCAGTTACCAGGGCGGCCTCTGAATTGCGGTTTTCTTTCTTGATTTCTGACTGGGCGGTATAACAACCAACTGCATGATGCTGGAGGTCATCTTTTACAATCGGGATATTGGCAGTCTTTTCTTTGCGGACCTCTTTGAAATAATTGTCTGTGGTACTGAAAAAAACTACGGGAGCTCCTTTTTCAACTTTTAGTTCGTTAATTGATTTTATGCTCTCCTTCGTGGCCCCTCCTCCATGGTCGCCCACACCATAATAAGCCATAAAGCTTTTTGTTGGTTGATTAAGGGTTTGAGTCAGAATACTTTTAACCCTGTTTTTTACCGACCCTCCATCATTATAGCTAAATTGTATACGATATGTCAGAACGCGCGTTCCATCGGGACCTTCCCACCAGAAGAGATCAGACGGAATAGATTTTTCTTTGAGTCCGGGGCGCATGAATATATAATTTTCCATACCCTGCAATTTTATTATTTGCGGTAGGGTACCGGCATGTCCGAATGAATCAGGATTGGTTGCCACGGAAGCACGGCGCCCAAGGAGACGCTGAAATGTCATCTGGCCATATAAACCCTGTCTGACCATAGCCTCCCCGCCGGGAATATTCATATCCGGTTCCACCCACCATCCTCCTACAATGTTCCACCGGCCTTCTTCTACCCGTTTTCTTATTTCAGCCAGCATTGCAGGATCGTTGTCAGCAACCCATTGGAAGAACTGTGCTGAGCTTGTTGTGAATGTGAAGTCAGCTGTTTCCTTCATGCGATCCAATGCTGATCTGAAAGTACTGTGAACAACTGAAATACCTTCCGACCATGGCCAGAGCCATACAGGATCGATATGTCCGTTACCGATCATATGAAACCTGTATTCTGAAGCATCTGCAGGCCATCCATCATCCTGTTGAATTTCATTTCCGAAAAAGGATGTCACTGGTCCCATAGCTATTAAAGCCGAACCCGCTGCAGTGTTATTAATAAAGGTTCTTCTGGACATCGGGTTCAGTACTTTTCTGCTTCTTTCATTCTTCATTCTAAAGGCTTTAAGTATTTTAATTTCCAAAAAAAGCATTCTCGACTATCCTGCAAAGTGTGTGGTAAACAGGAAGATGCAATTCCTGCACCGAAGCAGTGTTTTTTCCCGGGACGTTGATCAGAATTTCACAGTTTGATTTCATTTTACCGCCTGTCTCACCTGTGAGGCCGATCACAACCAACCCTTTGGCTTTTGCAGTAATGATTGCGTCCAAAACATTCCGGGAATTTCCGGAGGTACTGACAGCGATCAGAACATCTCCGGGGTTTCCATAACCAACAATCTGCTGGGCAAAGATCAGATCAGCATCAGTATCGTTGGCAATAGCTGTAATCAGATCATTATGAACTGTAAGAGCAATAGCAGGAAAACCGTGCTGAAGCTTTTCCGCCAGATACTGTCCGCGTTCGCCGTCAAGAGCCAATAATTTTTTTCTTAAGCTATCTTTAATTGGCCGCTTTTGTTCGAAGCTTTTCATTAACTCACCAACGATATGACCAGTATCGGAACAACTTCCGCCATTTCCGCAAATCAGAATTTTCCCGCCATTCTGATAGCACGTAATTAAAATTTCAGCGGCTTTTGCAATTTCATTTTCAACCGGCAATAGTTGCGGATATATCTCAATCAGATCTTTCAAATAAGTGTTGTTGCTCATGTTAGAAGAATTAAAATTTATCCTCATAAATTGCTACGCAAAGTGCTGCAAAATCGCCAATCGAATCGCCCAATCCGGCCGGCATTATCCGGCATACTTCAAGTGAGGCAGGTATAGCTTCCTGTTGTAAAACCTTTTCAATGAGTGGCTTAAAGAGCATTTCATTTCGTGCGTAAATACTCCCGATAACGATACTCTCAGGGTTGAGGATATCGATTAGTGTAGACAATGCCTGGCCAAGATATTCAGCTGAAATCCCGATTATCTCATTTGCCACCAGATCGCCTGCTGAGGCTGCCAATGCAACCATTTTAGCATCAATATCCTTCACTAGTTCCAACGAAGGACAAAAGTCAACAACAACTTTATTATTAAGCTTTTCCGTTACAATTGATTTTGCCAGTTGAGCAATTCCTCCGCCACTGCAGAAGCCTTCAAATGAACCGGCTTTTCCAAAACCTACAGGACCGGTCTTTGCCAGCCTGATATGCCCAACTTCTCCTCCAAGATCATTGGTACCGCTGTACAGTCTTCCGTTTAAAATCAGTCCGGCGCCCATACCCGTTCCGAACGTCAGAAAAATCATATTTGAAGTCCCTTTTCCTGCCCCCATAAGCCATTCAGCAAGAGCGCAGGCGTTAGCATCATTTTGCAGTGCAGTCTCCACTCCGAATTCATCACTCAGTATTTTTGTAATCGGCACATTATCCCATCCGGGCAAGTTAGGAGGTGAACAGATTATACCTTTCTTCGAATCGAGAGGACCTCCGCAGCTGATGCCTATTCGTTTCAGTTTGCAGTGTTTATATTCACCCAGCAGAGTTCTGATATGGCTGGTGAATTCAGAAAGAATTGATCTCCAGCCTCGTTCGGTATTTGTCTCAAAGCCAACTTTCCGCAGAACTGAAAAGGAGGCGTCACCGACAACAAGGCTGCATTTTGTACCGCCTATATCAAGACCCAGATATATATCCTTCATATTTTGATTCATTTGCAGATAATTTTATTATCTAATGTACAAATAAAATTTACTGTTAACATCAGACATTCTATTTATGCTCAGAAGTTTGAATTATATCAAGATAACGCGCCATCCAGTATGGCCATAACCAGAAGTTCGGTTCTCTAACCTGTCCCGGATCCCCCGACACGGCGGCCCAGGGATTTTTATCCCATCTTACTGTTGCCCTTTCGCTGGCCGGCGGCAGTTCTGAGATCTGAATCTCTTCCAGGATAGGTTCACGAACCAGATGAACATCTTCCCTTAAAGTATGATCGATTTTCCAGTCGACGAGATCTAGCGGAGCGTCTCTTAAAAATTCAATCGTTTGCTGCACGTTAACATTTCTGCCTGTTGCCAGAGCATAAGTCAGGTTATTGATCAGGTTTTCGCCGGCTGTTTGGTTATTCATCCATTCGTCGATAAGTTTGAGATAAAATGCCTTAAGAACCGGATCATTCTCATATCTTATTAATATAGGAAACAGGTATCCTTCCATAGTCCGGTCAAAGTAAATCTGCCATGCAGGATTTTTTGAATTTAAATGTGAAGCATTGTCCAGATAGCCCTCGGTGCCGATCAGGCGTCGATACTCCTTTTCATATTTGTCATCACCTGTAATATGACCTGCAAACTTCAGATAAGCGAGCAGCTCAAATGAGTTGAGGCTTCTTTCAGACGCCCAATCCGGATCACGGTTTAATTGTTCAGGTGACCATACCCCCCAACGGGTATGTTTTCCATCAACATCGATGAGATTATAGTTTGTTTTTATAAGCTGATCCATTATTCGTCTGACGTGATTGCGTATGAGCAGTTTTTCATCCTCCCGGGCGGCATATTCATAATAGAAGAAATATCCCATCATATGCCCATCCATTTCATCACTGCTGGTATCTCCTTTCCAGAGCCATTTTTTATCTTTTGACAGTCTCCACCTCTTTTCCACCGCTTTGAAACGAGGATCCTTCACAGACAAATCTATCAAATCCTTTTTGGTATATGTCCGGTTTGCATCATTCATCTTTGTCCAGTCAGATGGAATAATTGTTCGTGCAAAAAATCCATCGGTACCTGTGACTTCCTGCAAAAGGCAAAGAAAATCAAATGCTTTACGAGCTTTTGTCCTTGCATCTTCATCTTTTGTTACTGCATATCTGAAACTCTCCATAGCGAGATAACCACCTGTATATTCGCCGTCATTGTCATCATCAGAATTCCGCCAGGAAGCAGTATCTCCGGGTACCTCCAGATGAAGATTCCCACAAATCCAGGGAAGCCTGATATGTTTCCTCATCAGCTGATTATAATAATAAGCTTCCTTTCCTGCGAGTGTCATACTTCGTTTTTTAATTGCACTTACTCCATTTTCTGTTGCTATCCAAGCAGTCCCGTCATTATCAAAAGTCACATCATTTACCTTATTATCCGTAAGCCATCTCCTGCTGAAACGTAAAGAATGCGAATAGTCTTTAGCATATCTTACTACACCAACATCTGTGCCGACCCACATTACGCTATCTGATGAACAGGATATACAATTTACTGATGCTGAAGGTATGCCCTGCTCAGGAGTAAGGTTCCGCACCAGCTTACTATTTTTACGTACAGATACACCTCCCATTACACCTGCCCATAATTCACCCCGGGGTGCAAATGAAACTGCCCTGGTATAACAACTAATGAGTTCAGAGGTAGCCTGGTATAAGACAGACTTATCATTTTCACAGAAGTACATACCCACATCTGTTGCTACATATAAACCTCCTTTTCCATCGGCAACTGCATCTCGTACCGATCTGGCAATAATGTACTTATTCAAAATCCAATTATCATTTTCCCTGTGCCATATACCAGCTGGTCCTATTGCAAATATGTCAGGTCCACCTGCACATATTATAGTAACCGGAGGTTCTAATCCGGCCTCTTTTTCGATTTTATTATTCTGAAATCTGAAAAGTCCGTTCCATGTCCCCATCAGAACTTCTCCGTTCTTAATTGCACAAACGGCATAGGCTGGTCCTCTTTCGTCTCCAGTGATTACCGGTTCCCACTCACGCGTGTTTGCTCTCTTGCGAAAAATACCTGAAGCTGTTGCAATCCATACATTGGATTCATTATCAACTGCAATACTTCTCACCTGATTGTCTTCCGTCTTATTACTTATCAGATAAGCTTCCTGAAACTCCTGAGAGAAGGGGACATCAACATAAACAGATTTATCAGGAATGATCTTGTTGTTTTTTAAATCATGTTTGCATGAGATATGACTTACAATAGATATACCTGCTAATAAAACTGGAAGAACCCTGAGTAATAAATTTTTCATCATTCTTATTTTAAATCAGTTTTCCTTTGAAGGATTTCTTCAAGCTGAGAAAAATCATCAATGGTTTCATCGGCAAGGCTTTGATCCTGAGTACCTGTAGATTTTCCCGTATATGCAATACAGAACATTCCTGCAGCTTTAGCTGCTTTTATACCGTTTGCTGAATCTTCAATTACAATACACTCTTCCGGTTTAACCGAAAGTAAGGCAGCAGTATAAAGGAAAATATCAGGCGCCGGTTTGCTCCTTTCAACCAACCCGCTGGTAACCTTGTAAAGAAAATATTTGCTTAAATCCGTTCGTGACAGAATAATTCTAATCGTTTCCGCATCGGAAGATGATGCGACGGCGAGAGGGATTCTTTTACGATTAAGCTTTTCAAGAACAGTTAAAACTCCAGGCATAACCTCAATCTCTTTCAGTACGGAAAAATAATTGATAATCGCCTTTTTATTCCTGTCTGTAAGTACCTGAACCTTATAAGGCAGATTATGTTTACGGATTATTTCCATCCACATAACCTCGGTTGCCTTACCCATATAACTGCTATGCTCTTCTTCAGTTATATTCAGATTAAGTCCGGAAAAGAGTTTCTTCTCAATTATGACATGATGAGGCTCAGTATTAACCAGTACACCATCCATATCAAAAATGACAGCTTTAACAGGTTTCCCAGGCATTTGACTCAGGTTATGTTTATGCTAATATATTATCAAAGAAACACCAGAAATGAATAGTCACTATATCACTTTTTGTCCAAAAAAGAATAAATATTAACTCTGATATTAAAAAATAGTCTTAATAGTATCACTAAACTGACTGGAATTTATCTAAGTGAAGTCCTTTCTGTACTCAGAAGGTGTCTTCTTCATTATTATCTTAAAATAATGATTAAAATTTGCAAGGTTATTATAACCGCATTCATAGCAAATCTGAGTAATCTGCTTATCAGTTTCCGCAAGTAATTTTGAGGCAATACCAATGCGTACACTTTTCACATAGTCCATAAAGGTCTTGTTAGTTTTCTTTTTGAAATACCTGCAAAAGGAACCCGGCTCCATATAAACCAGCGCAGCTGCCTCTTTGAGTTTTATTCCAGACATAATATTTTTGAAAACGTATTCATAAATTTTGTTTATATGGGTCTGATCTTTATCATAAGATGTTGGGAGAGAAGAAGGAAGTGCAAGATATTCCCTTTCTTCGATGCCTAGCAAAAGATGAAAAACCTTTAAAAGTTCAATATATAGCTCCAGTCCATTTAATGAAACCATTTTTTTCAGTACGAGACCAACTTTTTCAGTTTTTTTCCCTTTGAACCATATTCCGTTACCGGAATTTTTTAACAGATCTACCACATGTTCCAGTTCAGGAATATTAAAAAAGTCGGAACTTATAATATTTTCATAAAAATGGGTAACAATACATTCAGGAGGTTCATTCTGATCAGTTTCCAGAATTTCCCAGCAATGGGGGGTATCGGGACCCAAAAGTACCAGGTCGCCTCCTTTAAAACTGGAAATATTATTCCCTACAATCCTTTTACCTGAGCCTGAACTAATATAATTTAATTCAAAATTTTTATGAGAATGGATTTTATGTGATTTAGGATCCAGTTGCAGCTTCCTTGTTATAAATGAATGCCTGTGAGGAACGAATATGTTTTCATAAATTATTTCCATATCATTCTATTTTAACCGCTCAATCCAAATATACGCCATTTTTTTCTTATTCCAGTTAAAAAACAATGTAAACCAAACAAGATATCAGAAGTAAAATAGTCATAGATACTTTTATTTTGCTAGTGTGATTTATCTCGAAGAAAAGTATGGGCAAAAGATTTTATTAGCAAGTATTCATTCATTTAAACGATGCAATAAAAGATGAAAATGCCAATTAAGGGAATTATTCCTCCGTTAATAACGCCTCTTCTCAATAATAATACACTTGACGTAAATGGGCTTGAAAAACTTGTTGAGCATATAGTTTCAGGAGGCGTGCATGGGTTGTTTGTTCTTGGAACTACCGGTGAAGCGCCAAGTCTTAGTAATGGACTCAAAAAAGATATTATCAAACGTGCGTGCGAACTCATTAATCAGAGGATACCTGTCCTGGTTGGAATAACAGATACTTCATTCGAGAATTCGCTTGAAATGGCTGAGTATTCAAAAAAGGTAGGTGCAGATGCTGTAGTTGTTGCTCCACCTTACTATACTCCAATTTCCCAGTCAGAAATGATAGACTATCTTGAGAACCTGATACCGCGGTTACCGTTGCCGTTGCTATTGTACAATATGCCAAGTCATACTAAACTGCATCTTGCAAAAAAAACTGTAAGTGCTGCAAAAGATCTCGGTGCGATCGGAATTAAAGACAGTTCCGGAGATATGTTTTACCTTTTCTCTCTGATTGAAGAATTTAAAAATTCACCCGAGTTTTCCATCTTTACAGGAACTGAACTTTTTATCCCTGAAACAATAATGCAGGGAGGGCATGGGGCTGTAGCAGGCGGAGCGAATATGTTCCCAAAACTTTTCGTGAGCTATTATGAGGCATCTCTGGCTCATGATTATGAAAGAATATCTGTTCTTCGAAATAAGGTTATGATGCTTTACAACACCATCTATAACGTTGGAAAATGCAATTCAAGAATTACAAAAGGGATTAATTGCGCGCTTTCTGTTTTGGGTATATGCAACGATTATGTGGCATTTCCTCTTCGCCGGTTTGAAGGTGAAGAAAAACACAAGATTGAACAGTATATCTCTGAATTAAGTGAGATAATGATTTGATCAATCGGTTTTGTTTGCTGTTTCAGGATGCAACAGCAGCAACTGTAAAAATATTGCCGCTAGCACAAAAACCGCTAAAAACGCAATATCACGGCTCAGGTTTCCGGAATCAGCTGATTTACCTAAAAATGTTGTTATAAGAGCACCTGATGATATACCTGCCAGGTTCATGAGTCCATACCCTGTGGCTCGATAACGCGGAGAAGCAAACTGGCACAGAATGGGCATACTGTTAACGTCAAACATTCCGAAACCAAATCCGAAACACGAAGCTCCGCTCAGAATCGTAAGAAAACTATGTCCGTACCCCAGTAATATAACTGACGGAACAGTCAGTCCCAAACCAATGGCGCCGGTATAAATTCGTCCACGCAGATTTTGCTGTATCCATCTGTCCGAAATAAGTCCTCCAATCAATACTCCTATAAGGGCAGAAAGTGCGATTGTAATGGTTGAAACCGGTCCGGCAATCTCCATTTTAATATTAAGACTGGTTGAAAGAAGTGTTGGTAACCAGTTTTTAGTGGCCCATCCGGGCAGACTTGGGGCAGAAAAGTAGAATATGATTACCCAGAATGAAAGGCTTCCCAACAACACACCTACACCTTTGAATGTCTCAGAAAATCTCTTCCGGATCGATAAAGAAATATCCCTGACAATTGTGTAGGTTTTCTTCTCTTTCAGAAAAAGGATCAGTACAAAACTATAACAGACACCTACCAATCCAAAAATAAAAAATGTTGTCTGCCATGTCAGCCTGCCTGCAATTGTTGCGCCAAATCCACCCAAAGCCTGCCCGAGGTAGCTGCCCGTCATGTGAACTCCCACAGCCAGCGACCGGTTCTTCCCCTGATGATAGTCTGCGATAAGGGATAAACCTGCGGGGATATAAAATGCTTCGCTTATTCCCATTGTCGCACGCAGTAAATATAGCTGATTGAAGGTGGTTGCTGAACCCATTAAAAGTGTAACTCCTGACCAGACAAACAAGCTTCCGACAATTACCCATTTACGATTCATCCGGTCAGCAATGATTCCGGAAACTGGACTCATCAGAGCATAGATCCAAAGAAAGACAGCCATCAATCGTCCAAAATTAGCTGCTGTTTGCAGCTCCGTTATATCAACCATCATTGATGGTTTCATCGTTGACAGCATCTGCCGGTCAATATAATTCAGCAGCACTACGAACCAGAGCAGAGCAACAACTATCCAGGGATATATTTTTTTTTCCTGCATAAATGTGAAAGACGATACTTTATGATGAATTTCTATTCAGTATCCAAACTATCTCTTATAATGCACCTTGCGTTCAATATCTTCATCATCCATTGGAGGACCTTGTTCGATTTTCCGCCAGTTGATAGTTTTATTATACTTTTTCATCGCTTTATCTGCATCAAAAACACGGGAATCATTCACTTCAAACGTATAAGGTGAATAATCAGGTACTGGGGTAAAAAAATCCTGCAACAATGAAGCTGTAACGTCAAACTGATTAACATACGGAACATCAAGAATATTGTAGATAGTTTTAAGGATGGAGCCAAAATTTGCGTGTGTATGAGAAACATATCCCCTCTTCACATATGGCCCGGCCATCATTAAAATTGAACGATGTGCATCAACGTGATCGACACCACCCTGAGGATCATCTTCCGTGATGATCACCAGCATATTCCTCCAGTACTTTGTTCTCGAAAGAAAATGCAATATCCTGCCCAGAGCTAAATCGTTGTCTGACATGAAGGAACCTGGATAGTAGTATCCATCTTCAGGTCTTGTTTTTGCTCCATGATCATTCGGAACCTGCATTGTTATCAATGAAGGCAGTTTTTCCTTACCGGTTATCCACTTATCAGTAAACTCCTTTTCGAACTGATCCATTCTGTATTGGTCAGGAATATTCGTATTAAACCCGGCATAGTTATGACTGGTTCTGCCAAACAAGGCTTTTTGCATCGGAACCATCACGCCATGTGCCGCACCGGTATTTGTGTCGTACCATTCTTCTCTCACATGTGCAGTTTCATTTGCCTCTCCAAAATTATAAAACGAAACTCCCTGTCTGTCGAGGGCTTCCCATAAACCACCTTTTTCAGCATAATCTTCAGGGTCAATACTTCCAGTCGTTCCGGGATGACGCCGGCCGGGTGCCTTGGAAAATATCATAGCTGTTTTTGTCACGCTTGCATTTGCTTCCACCCATTCATTTGGTATTACTCCCATCATCCAGTGATGACCGTGGATAGATGCGTCACTATCACAATAATAATTATCTGAAAATGAATATTTAGCCGCCGCCTTATGATGATTCGGGCTTATTCTGAGTTTAGGCAATTTCTTTTTAAGAGAGTCAGGCAGAGTATATTCATTATTCACACCAAACCGTGCGAGGGTACTGTCTCCGTCAGCATTTTTCATCTGACCAAAGACCTCATCATAAGTGCGGTTCTCTTTGGTAATATATACAATATATTTTATTGGTGAAGAGTGCAAACCCGGTAACCCTGGTAAAGGGTTATTTACATCATCTGTAATTTTAAGATCCCGGAAGGTATTATCAACAGACTGTCTGGTATAAAGGGCCAATTGATCTGAGTCAGGAAGGCTCACTTTTTGAAAGCTTCCAAGTTGTATATCACCAATATAAGATCCCTGAACAGGTGAAATAAAATCCTTACCTCCATTAGGTCCGGCTCCAAGTCCTCTGCATGTGGTAATATAGATTTCCTTTTCATCTTTGGATAACTGAACCCTTGATGGCCCCCATCCTGATGGGATCAGGCCTTTTGACACCTTGCTCTGAACATCAATTACTGCCACTGCATTAAATCCCAGCAATGCCACATACAATGTTTTTTCATCTTTGCTTAATGTAAGTCCAAAAGGCAATAGACCCCTGTATTTATCAATCTGTTTATCAACCAGAATTGGAATCTCGCCTGTTATCTTATGATTTTTATAATCAATAACTGAAATATTGTCATTGGTAGCATTGGAAACGTAAGCGAACCGCGAACCTGCCGCAATAGAGTTAGGGCTTGCGCCACCCACAACTTCAGCGCCTTCAATCATTTGCCCGATCTGATATCCGGTTTTAAATTTATCTGTAACAACGTTGGTAATCAAATCAATAGTGAAGACGCTCATTGCATCGGTATTAAGAGGGCTTCCAACTCCGGGAATCCTTCGGCCCTCAACAACAGTCCCGTTAATTGATTCCTTTGTATTATCTCCGTACGGATGATGCGATATAAGCAATGAATCGTAGTTCTCCGGAGTGGCGCCCGTAATTAATGGATATTCATACATGCCAACATTCGCGACAAAAGCTGTTTTTTTATCAGGACTTAATGTCAAACCAAAAGGCTGGCGGCCAACTTTAACAGATGCACTGATTTTCTTTGTTGACAGATCAATGCGTACCATCCTGAAATTGGCTCTGTCGAGTACAAGCAATTCATTGCCAGATTCATTAAATACCAGGTCAGACGTAAAACTGTCATTGTATTCGATATCTCCGGCAGGTCCGTTAAGGGAAATAGAATCCAGCCGGGTAAGGCTTTCTATATCATAAACAATCACAGCGCCATTGTCTCCTCCGCTAAGGTAGACTGTTTTAGAATCTGCCCCGAAACAGACCCCTAAAAATGACCCTCCGGACAATGGTGATTTAATTTTATTATCGTAGCTGGGGACTCTGATCGTTGCCAACGATTGTAAATCTATGATAGTAAATACTCCATCATGAAGGGTCACTGCCCTTTTGCCATCTGCAGAAACGGCCATTCCGAATGGATCATTAGTTATTCTTATTAAATCACCGGCGGGTGTCAGAAACCGGCCGCTCGGCAACACTGACTTGCCGTGTAGGGCTATTTCTGTTTTTTGATCAGTTGCCGGAACAGACAAAATATCAATTTTTTTCTGTGAAAATCCATATTCGCAGGTAAGAACAAAAACGGAAATGAGTAAAAATCTGAGAATTAAAACCATAATTTATTTAAAGTAATACAGAGTAACAATATATATAAACTTTCTATTTCTTCACATTCCATCCGTCAACTTTCAAAACAGGGATTGAATTCACCTTATCCACCTTTTTAAACTGTACTTTTATTTCTTTTGATTCACCGGGAAATAATGAAAAATAATTACTATCCCAATATGCCGGATTTATCTCTTCACCACCCACGCCCTTAGTAAGAGCCAGGTGTATCATAAAAGCCAGATGATCTCCTTTATTGTTTATTCTGACAATTCCAATGCTTTCAACTGAATCATCCTTCAGTTCAATAGATCTTTCCAACTCAACGCCTGGAAGTGTTTCAAGCTCAGTAAAGTCAGATACCGATTTTGGCACAGCCGTAAACAGATCCCAGTCAAAACCTTTGGGGCTCTTCCCTTCAACTTTTAATCCCTCAATATCTTTTTGTGTTGAAAGCCAGTAGAAATTGTCTGAAATCTCCTTCCCTGTATTATCGTCAAGTTTTAATTTCAGGAAAAATGTTTTGCTCAGATCGCCGGGAAATTCAATTTTAAATGCTTCTGTTTTACCATCAGATCCTACATTGACCACCGATGATCTGGAATATTTCTCGCTAAGATCGAAATTGAATAGCTTAGCTGTTACCTTCAGGTTCTTAAATTCTTTATAGAAACTATTTACCACGTAAATGGAATTATCATCATATGAATATTGAACATGCAAAGGCTCGCAGGCTTTCTTTGCACCATAATATGCACCGCCGACATTCAAATACCAGTCAACATACTGCCAGCTGCATACGGCAGGCCAGGCAGCATCATATTTCCATGTAGTAATGCCAAGGGCGTCATACTTATTTCTGGCATATGCCTCGAACATTCCGCGGGCACTTTCATAATTTAAAGCCATCCCTTTATTGCTCAGATCGATTATATTTTTAGCTTTCCCGTAACGGTTTTTAATTGCGTCGAGAGCTGCCTGAAAATATTCCAATCCCTGAAGGACAGTATGAAAAGAAAAAGTCTCATTCTCAATAGGCCACAATGCCTTTTCCGGGATTACTTTGCGCATTGTTTCATACGGAGCAAATATTCCGCCAATCCCTCCTGACTGAGCAAATCCCCAGGCTCCATCTTCTTTATGAGTATAATAATGTGAAGGGTTTGCGTAAGCCCACAATTCAAGTGTACCTGTACGTGTTCCTCCTGTTTCGAATCTGTCTTTCACTTCAAAAGCTCCTGAATGCGGCTGGTATGTACGCTGTGGACTGTACTTTGCAATTAACGCCCGGTAACTGCTATCAAGAAATTTGGTTGGAAAAGTTTCGTCGTGCCCAAGGAAATGAATCAGACTTGGATGATTACGGATACGTAACAGCATATCTTCTATAATACTTACTGCCAGCTTTTCATCGGGAAGGTTCCGTCCGAAAAACTGTTGTATTACCAGTACGCCATACTCATCACAAAGGTTGTAGAATTCATCTGTTTCCCGGATTGAGAAACCTTCCGACCTTAAGGCATTAAGGCCCGCTTCCCTAGCATATCTTATCAAACCTTCATATCTTCCCGGTGTAAGCCTGAGGAGCATATCGCTTGTCATCCAGGCTCCTCCCCTGATCAGTATATTCTTCCCGTTAACCCTGTAACCACGCCATCCTTCTTTATTAATATATGTTTCAACCTCACGTATTCCGAACCTGACTTTTTCTTTAGATGAAAGTTGTCCTTTTACAGTAAACCTCAATGTCAAATTATACAATTCCTGAGCTCCGACAGTATGTGGCCACCAAATTCGCGGTTTGCTAAAATTCAGCTGGCTGTAATCAGCAGGAGTAAACCCGACATCCTTTGATTCATTGGGCTGCAGAGAAACTGCTTTTTCAAAGTCTATATCTCCTATTGTGCCTGTAAGTTTTCCGCTTACTAATTTGGCTGTATTGTTTATTACTTTAGCTGTAACTGTCAGATGTGCAATATCTAATGAAGGCAGATCAAGATCTGTTACCACATAAGGATAACGGATTGATACGGGCCCTTCAGCTGAAATTGTAACATCACGCCAGATGCCCATATTCAGATCGGGAGGCTGAGGATTATGGTCATCCCACCCGGTAGTGGCCTCAACTTGTTTTGTATAGTATTTTATATCAGGTATCCTTCCTGGCGCAAAAATCTCAACCGCCAGAGTATTCTCCGAACCGGGTTTAACCCATTGATTGATATTGAATTCAAACCGGCGGAACATTCCCACAACGCTGACTGTGTCTGCAATTAAGTGACCATTCATCCATACATTTGCCTTAAGGTTAATGCCATTAAGATGAAGCTTCATGTTCTGTCCTTTCCACTCTGAAGGTACCTTAAAACTGGTACGGTACCACCATGAAGAATAGAAGGGACTTTTCTTATCCATTGAGATCCAGCTGCCAGTCTTATACCCGGGAATTGATTTAAGATTTTCTCCGTAATAGGGGTCAGAATAGACTTTGTTATCCACAAGATTTGCCAGGACAGTGCCCGGGACACTGGCAGGATACCACTTTTCTGCCGGGAAATCATTGACGGATATACTGCTGCCACTGCTTTGTGCCAGAGCTGAAGACTGTATTTTCCAGTTGTCTTTTAAATTCATAACAGCCGGATCGGGTCCTTTACATCCTTCTGAACCCATAATAATTCCTGCGCTTAATGTTAAAAGATAAAGGGCCTTTGAATTCATATATCTATAAGGTTTTAAAGGATCTCGGAAGCATTGTCATAGATTTTTCTAATAGCTGCCACTATCATATCCATATCTGTTTTTGTACCCATAAGAATCTTATGGTGAATACAAACAGATTCTTCAAAATAAATACGGTCAGATACAGGCAGATTAAATCTTTTAGGATCAATTTCGCTCCAATACTGATCATTAAGTTTGTAACGGGCAGGTTTTGTCAGGGGTACATAAAGTGAACATTTATTAAGTGGAATATAACTTGGCGCAACTTCAATTCCAATCTCAGCTGTTAATGCATCCCGGAATTTTTTAACCGGTAGATTTTTAAAATAAGTTTTGTTATACCTGAAGGCAAAGTTAAAATATGCCTCTTTTGTCTCACGTTTATCCCTCTTCATTGGTTTAACGCCGGGGACAGATGCTAAAAGCGAGTTCAGGTAAATCCCGTTTTCATCTCTCACCCGGTTTTGTTCAGGCATTCTTTTTAATCCCTCAATAAGAATTGCAGCCTGAAACTCAGTTATTCTGAAATTGCCAGACTGAATAAAATTACCCTGATCGGAATATTGTCCGGCTCCCTTGTCAATACTGCTGTCCATTATAATAGGACGTCTGCCGCAATTCCGCAGAGCATCAAGCTTTTCGGCCATCTCAAAGTTATTGGTAGTTACAATGCCTCCTTCACCGGCGGTCAGGATTTTGGATAATTGAAAACTGAAACTTCCAATATCACCTATACTGCCCGCCTTCTTTCCATTCCACTCTCCTCCATGTTTATGAGCACAATCTTCAATCACATACAGATTATGTTTTCGTGCAATTTTTAATATCTCATCCATATCGGAAAAACTACCATATAAATGTACCGGGATAATGGCTTTAGTCCGGGGTGTTATAGCTTTTTCAACTGCTTTTGGATCAATACACCAGTTATCTTCGCAGACATCTACCATGATTGGAGTTGCATTTACGTCAAGAATCGTAGCAGCAGTCGCCTGCCATGTAAGTCCGGGAAGAATTACCTCATCTCCTACTCCAATGCCACAGGCTTCAAGTGCCATTTGAAGAGTAACTGTTCCATTAGCAGCCGAGATTGCATATTTTACCCCAGTATATTCTGCAAACAGACGATCAAACTCCACCTCTTTCGGACCATTATACGACCAGACACCGCTATGTAATGTTTCAATCAGAGCTTTCTCTTCATTATGATCCCAGACGGGCCATTTTGGCCATGGGCTCACTTCTGTGTCACGAATTGGCTTACCTCCGGAAAGTGCTAATGTTTTCATATTTCAGATTGTTTAATTAATACAGGTTTTATTTTTTAGTTGTATTATTCCAGTGTTATTTTATTAACATTCCAGGCTTTAACTTCAATAACAGGTTTATTACCCTGTGTATTGGAAAGGAAATAATTCGCTTCATATGTCCGTTCTTCTCCCGGAAGTAATGTCACATAATTATCATTCCAGAATATTGGTAAAACAGGATTCCTGGTAACCGGGTCAAGTACATCAAAGAAAATAAAGAAAGCGAGTGATTCAGAAGGGTTTTTAACTTTAAGACTTATTTTGCCGTTTTTTTCATCTTTACTCAGCTGGTAATCATACTGCAAATTAACCTTGGGAAGCTTGTCGAGCGTAGTAAAATCAGCAAATTGTTTTGCAGGTGTATAATATGGCCAGGCCAGTTTTTTTGCAGCATCATAATCCAAAATATCCTTTTTAACTGATAACCAGTACATACTATTATCGACCTCCTTATTGTTTTTATCGATTATTATTAGATTTAGGAACCAAACAGGGGTAATCCCCTTGATCTCAGGTAATTTATAGATAAATTTTGAAGTATTTGATTTTATACCAACACTCAACTGATCCGATAATATCTGTTTTGAATGGATATCAAAAGCCCGGATTTTTATTTTAAGATCCTTAGCATCTGATAAATCTTCGTTTGTAAGATAAATATCATCAAATCCATATCTGTATATAGCATGAATAGGATTGCATGCTTTCCTTACCGCATAAAATGCTCCATTTGGTTGCAGGTATGTATCATATAGTTGCCATATAAGCTCGGGCCACGCCGAATTAAGTTTCCATTGTATCAACCCAGTGCTTGCAGGTTTATTCGCAATGAATGCTTCAAACATGGGCCGCATAAGTTCATAGTTGTTAACCTGCGACTTAAAGGCAAACTCTTCAATATCAGATGACTTTCCATATCTATTTGTCAATGCAGTTATATCTCTGTCCAGGCTGGTAAACTCATTCCGTCCTGTATGATATTCCCAGTATTTTTTATCAACCGGCCACAAACTCTTTTCGGGCAGCATTTTTCTTAATGAGGCAAGCGGCGGAATACTGGCACCTGGACAAGTTTCAGTATTGAAACCCCAGCCACCGCCAAAAGTTGTATCCGTAAACCAGTAAACAGGAGGTGTCCAAGCATATGGACCAAGCATTTTCATTCCAGTCGGACCACTAATCTCACTTACCAGCGGTACAGTGGCAACAACATTATTTTTCTCCGTCCCAGCCCCTCCTGATGAAGTTATGTAAGAGCGGGACGGATCATACTTTTTGAATAAATCGACATATCTGAGTTCCAGTTCAGGGGCAGGGAGTTTATCGCTGCCAAGCATCCAGACATAAATACTGGGATGGTTCCGTAACCATAGCATCTGATCTTTCCAGTACCCTGCCAGCAGGTTTATATCTTCAGCATTTACTGCTCCTCCATATTTTATATCGCAAGGTTTGCGAAGATATTCCTCCCATTCCCACTGGCAGTTCCAACCGACCATCACCAGTATCCCATACTCATCGCAAAGGTCGTAAAGCGTTTCGTCCTTTCCCCAAAAACCCTCGCAACGGATGCTGTTCATATTCATGTGCCTGACATATCTCAACTGAGCTTCAACTGAACTCTTTGTATCCTGCAAAAGAACATCATCAGTCCATCCTCCGCCTTTTATTAGTACAAATTTCCCATTAATATCAAATGCGCGGTTTTTGTCTTTATTCAGATAACTTCTTATTTCCCTGATGCCATATTTTTTCTCAACCTTATCGGCAATAATATTTTTTACAACAAACTCCGACTTAAGATTGTACAATTTAGGTTTGCCCATACCATTCGGCCACCATAATTCCACATTTTTGACTGATAATTGTTTAAATTCTGAGGGATCGAAATTGCAGGATAAAGTCTCTCCCGCTTTGAGTCTGACTTTTTTCTCAACAACTCCAAGCTCATAGTTTATCCGGAGAATACCCTCTGCCGGTTTATCCGAACTATTGATTAACTCGGTCTGAATATAAAGATCTGCTGCATCTTTAGTTTCCATGTTTACTTTTGAATATACGAAAGGACTTCTTATAGTTACTCCTCCGTTTATCTCCAGAAAAACCTCTCTGAAAATTCCCATATTCCGGTCGCGGGGCCAAGGATTCCAATCAACAAAACCTATTGAATATTCTCCGTCTGCAAACTGCCATAATTTAAGAGCTATTGTGTTTGAACCCTTTTTCTTGTATTTATCAATGTTAAATGAAAACATTCTGAATGCACCTGCAAAACTGTCTTTGTCTGCTACTTTTTTCCCGTTCACCCACAGATCAGCCCTATAGTTAATCCCATTGAACCGCAGTGAAACGCATTTATTCAGATCGTCTGATGTAAGATTGAAACTGCTGCGGAACCACCATGGGTGATTAAACTGCGCAGTATCTACTTTTTGCATGTTCAGGCCAAAATAAGGATCTTCCACAACACCGAAAGTAACCAAACTACCCAGTACGGTTCCGGGCACAGATGCTTTATACCACTCTTTATCGCTGAATTCACTCTGAGAAATCTGTTCGGCTGGAACTCCTTCAAGCTTTATTGATGTCTGCATCTTCCAGTTATCAGTTAAAGATTGTCTGACTGCAATAACAACTTCCTCCTTTTTGCCGCATCTGGTTAGAATAAAAATCAAAACCAGTGACATAGGTAAGATAATTGCCTTAATATTCTGTAGTTTCATTTTAGACAATATTTGTTTCATTCTTGTTTAAATTCATTTATTCCTGAATAAGACAAAGTAATAATTTTGAATTAATAATTACTTCTGATATTTTACTCATCTTGCATTAAATTTAGACTATTATTCCTAACGTTATTTGAAGAATTTGTCAAAAAGAAAGCTAATTTCAAAATGAAAAAATCGTGATATCAGGTAAAATTAAATAATCAACTCAAATGAAGAATCCATTCAGTATCAAATTATTTTTCCTGATTACTCTTATCTCGCTGATCACTGAAGTTTTACCGGCACAGACTATTGACCTGAGAAGCGCTTCAATAATCATTTCGGAAAGGATCAATTCACCGGTAAAGGAAACCGCAGCAAGGGTTATGCAGGAAGAAATTTTGCAAAGAACTGCAATTACACTAAAACTTAATTCAGGCCAGGGAAAGTCACCAGTTATTGTTCTTGCAACAAAGGATGATGTTACTATTGACGGATTAACAGTACCAAAACAGATCGGGAAGGACCTGCCGGAAAACAAAGCAGAGGGGTTCAGGATTTACCTTGAAAACTCCAATGGAAGAGAAATTCTTTGGCTTATCGGCGCTGATGAACGGGGAGTAATTTTCGCTCTGGGGCAGTTTTTGAGAACAGCACTTCTCTCTAAAAACAAAATTACATTTAATAAAAGTGATGAGATAGCTACATCACCTGCTTATCCTATCCGGGGCCATCAGCTGGGATATCGTAATACAGCCAATTCATGGGATGCCTGGACGGTTAATCAATACGAGAAATATATCCGTGAGCTTGCCTTGTTTGGAGCCAACGCAATAGAAAATATACCATTTCAGGATGGACCGGCAGGACCTAATATGAAAGTCAGCAGAGAGGAAATGAATGCGAAAATGAGCGAGATATGCAATAACTACGGACTCGATTACTGGGTATGGACTCCTGCTGATGTTGACCTGGCTGACACTTCAAAATTTAAAGCAGAAGTAAGAAAGCATGCTGAATTCTATAAAAACTGTCCCAGGCTTGACGGAGTCTTTTTCCCCGGCGGGGATCCCGGAAATAATCACCCTCGTAATGTGATGCCATTTCTGAAAGAGATCTCAGCAGAGCTAAAAAAATATCATCCAAAAGCCGGTATATGGATCTCACTTCAGGGATTCAATGACGATGAAGTTGATTATTTTTATGAATATCTCGAAAAAAATGATCCCGACTGGCTTACCGGGGTAGTTTCGGGTCCTGGCAGCCCTGATATAGCTGCAACACGCTACAGGTTACCAAAAAAATTCAAACTGCGTCACTATCCCGACATTACCCATACTGTAAGATGCCAGTATCCTGCGCTGAACTGGGATCAGGCATTCGCCCTTACTGAAGGTCGTGAGGTCTGTAATCCTCAGCCATTTTATTACGCGAAGATTCATAACCGTTTTGCCCCATTCACCGATGGGTTTATTTCATATTCTGATGGTGTTCATGACGATGTAAATAAAGCAATTTGGAGTCAGCTGGCCTGGAATCCGGAAAAAGATATACACGAAGTATTGGCAGAATATTCACGTTTATTTTTTGGTTCTGACATTGCAAAAGAAGCAGCTGATGGAATTCTGGCGCTTGAACGGAATTGGGTCGGGCCTCTTGAAGAAAATGGAGGTGTTGAAACGACATTTGCATTCTGGCAAAATCTTGAATTAAAGCATCCCGGGCTTAAAGGAAACTGGAGATGGCAGCAACTTGTAATGCGCTCATATTATGACACATATATACAGCGCCGCAAAATATATGAACAGAAACTCGAAAAAGAAGCTAACCTTATCCTCTCCAGAGCATTACAAATCGGATCATCTAAAGCAATGGATGAGGCTTTGGCGATAGTTAACAAAGCAGACAAAGAGCCAGTTTCCCGGGATTTACGGCAAAAGATTTTTGATTATTGTGAAGGGCTCTTTCAATCAATAGGCATGCAGACAAGCGTTAAAAAATATAATGCAAGCGGTGAAGAACGGGGTGCTATACTTGATTTTATTGATTATCCTTTGAATAACCGCTGGTGGCTCACTGATGAGTTTGAAAAGATCCGTAATATGTCTTCAGAAAAAGACAAACTCGAACGCCTGGATATTATCCGTACATGGGAAAATCCCGGACCGGGAAGCTTTTATGATAATGTTTCGGATTTATCAAATGGGCCCAGGGTAACAACAAGGTCTGACGATGCAACAGATGTAGCCTGGTGGGATAACGGGATGAGCCGGAAACGATTATCAACACAGTTGTTTCAGAACTTTCCAGTACTCATCTACAATGATCTTGATCCTGAAGGACATTATATCATACGTATTTCCGGGTACGGAGAAGCCTTACTAAGGGTGGACGGGGAACGGATCGACCCTTCATTATATAATAAGGGGCTCGAAGAATTCAAGGAGTTTCCTCTGTCAAGGAAATATGTCAGTGATGGTAAGATTGAAGTCACATTTGATCAGCCCGAGGAATCTCATCTGAACTGGCGCCAGCATTCAAAAATATGTGATATATGGCTGCTTAAGAGGTGAGCCGTGCCTGGCAGAATGAATTATCTCATTTCCTTTTTTTCAAATAAGCTATTAATTTCTCAGGCTGATTGGTCTGTATCCCATCCGTGTGAAATGAAAGAATTTTCTCCCATTCATTCTCAGTTCCGGCACTGTCATCAACAAAGACTTTCGCATTCCGGCTATGGGCTGTCTGAACAAACTTCCGGTTAAGTTCACTCATATCTGTTGGCAGGATTTGTGCAGGCACCTTATTCAAAACCGATAGGATATTGCTCTCAGAGCCCGGATCAGGAGTTGGGATACAATCCGGACAATCAGCCTCGACTTCAAGGATTTCATTCATGCGTGAAGCAGGGATATACCAGATTATATCACGTTCCATCTTATATCGTTTAATAATTTCAACCAGCTGAGAAACCGGGGCATCTTTCAGATCAAGATAAATTCCGATTTTTCCGCGACACAGCTGGAGTATCTCGTCAAAAGTCGGTACCCGTGTGTTTTCCCATTCTGAACCAGTCCTAATGCCAATATCCAGTGATTTTAACTCAGCCAGGGTCATCTCGCTGACCTTACGTCCCTTACCCTTAATATACTCATCTGTTGATGCGTTATGCATACTGACAAATTTCCCGTCACTGGTTGTTCTCACATCAATCTCAACAAAGTCACATCCGAGGTCAATTGCCTTCTGGTAGGCTGCCAGGGTGTTCTCGGGTATTCCATTATGCGCACCGCGATGGGCGATAACATATATCCCTCCGTTTTTTGGGTTACTGAATACGGAAGGCGCTTTATCCCTCACATCTGGCGAAACAGATTCCTCAGGCCCTATCACACCAAGATATCTGCCAATCCAGTATGGCAGAAGCCAGATGTCACCTGCACTGTTTTCCGACATTCCACCACCAGATTCATCGAGGTCAAACATGTTACTGTTGTGCCGGGCGATTCTTACTTCATCCGGCGGCAAAACCTCCTCGGTTGTCTGGTTTCTGAAATTTGATTTAACTCTTTTGATATCCTTTCTGTAGCTGTTTATTATTGTCCAGTTGACAAGATCCAGAGGATACTTCTGAAGATACCAGACAGCATTATCAAGATCAATTCTCTCAGCTCCGGTAATAGCAGTCATGATATTCCAAAGACCTTCTTTTTCAGGTCTTTCGATCTCCCAGTGATCAATAATAGCTTTTTTATATTTCTCCTTAAGTGTATCGTTAAGTGCATACCGGTATAACCCCCAGTAACCACAGAAGTACATTTCATCATCGGAGTGGTTCCATCCATCGGACAAATCTTTACTCAGCTCATCAGCATCAGCAGGTGCCATTCCGATTGTACTCATAGGCCGCATAAGGTTTTCGAGATAGCCATATTCTTTCATAAGTTTTAGGATTGCCGCCTTATACTTTTCCTTTCCTGTGAAGTGATAGGCAGTCTGTAGCATAGCTGTAATATTGGAAGAAGTGATTTTGCGATCACCAACCATCAACGGCCGTGCATTTACATATTCAGGATTCCAGCGGCCCCATCTGGTTGGCTCACCATTCCAGTCAATCATATAGAACCTATTTTTTAGAATATGTGACATAAGTGTGTCTATCAGCATGATCGCTTTATCTCTGATTTCCTGTACGTCAACCAGTTCAGCTATGACGCCAAACGCGAATATATGTCCGATAGCTTCATCACTGCTTGTAGTTGATTTCCAGTCCCATTCGGGATCGTCAGCCCTGCGCCATGCACTGTCCTGATACTTATAACCGCGCCGTTCAAATGATCTCGATGGGAAACCGGGAATTGAATTGATAGTATACAGCCGTTCCATAGCATCAAGAGATTCCCGGACGTTTTGCAGAGCTTCATCTGACTTCGTTACGGAATACCGGAACGTCTCCGCTGCAAGATACATTGATGTCCATAAACCATCGTTGTCAGAATCCTCCATACTTCCTGTGGTAACATCACCATCCTTCATACCTGAGACAGTTGCATTAAAACCTGTCCTGATATGACGTTCCCTTACCTGCTTTTCAAAAAACATTGCCTTTTCATAAAGGGTCATTTCCTGAAAACAAATTTTTCCCAGGCCTTTATCTGTCAGTACCAGTACTGAATTTCCCGGTCCTTTGGAAATGTCAACAACTTTATCAGAAGGAAGCCAGCGTTCTGAGGCATAATAGTTGCATTTACCATCCGACCTGAGCATAAATGCCCCTCGTGTAGAACCAAACCAGATGTTGCCGTCAATACAGGCGATTGACGTAAGTTCAGTCCATGGTAAAACTTTATAAGTATCTCCGGCAACTTTCTGCGATTTAGTGTCAATCTCAAAATAACCGTCTGAGGTCCCTGCGATTAGTTTACCGGAACCTAATCCTATACAGGTAAGATTGCTGTTTTTTATTATTAACCTGATTTCTTTTTTCTCAGGAGAAAAAACGCTAATTGTTGATTTCCCAAGTATCCAGAATAAATCATTGCTCTCATCAAACCTGATATCCTTAATTTCATCGCCTGGTAAAGAACCCTCCCATAAAGATTTTGAATCCTTCAGAAGACTGAGCTTCCTGCCATCCGAAATAATGAAAGTCATATCTTTTCCGCCAGAAAAGATCTTTGCCTGCGGCATAGAATGTCTTGAATATAATTTGCCTGCCCATGCATTGCCCAGAACGGCTTTATCATCGATGTAAACAATCTGATCCTGATAAACCCCAATCCCGGCAATTTTCTTATCTGAGGTCTGACGATCCTGCACGTCTCTGACTAGTTCACCCGGAAAAAGGAATTGGCCTGCACGCGGCCTCAATAATCCTGCTGATGATAATATCTGAATATAACCGTTTCTGTCAGACACAACCCTTATAAGTTTAATATCTCCTGTTCCGAGTCTAAACTTAATGCTATAATCCTGGAGAAAAGGTTTATCCGAATGATGTTCGCTGGTTGCAAGGGCTGGTACACATAGTAATAAAAATAACACTGCAAATACCTGAATACAAACCAGCTTTATTTCTTCTATGTTTTTTATTTTTTCCATAGGGCATGAATTACCGGTAAAAGAAATTAATGAAGAAAGTATTAAGATCATTTCAGAAGTAAAGGGTGCCAGCATTACATGTAGCACCCTTCACAGCATTAACCCAATCTAACCTTAATTAAGCAACTTTATTGCAGTAACCATATTTTAGAGAATTCATCGTCGACTGTAGGGGATAAAGTGGCAACACCAGCATCATAGGCAACCCTGTTCTGACCTGATTCATTTCCCGGGTAGCGATAACGCAACGGAAATTGATAAGTACCTAACAAACCATTTTTAAAAATATCAGGTAATTTCGTTCTTCGCAGATCAAGATACGCTTCAGTGGCAACCGAAAATAGTGCGATCCATTTCTGCTGAGCAATCTTGGCCAGTTTACCGGGAGTGTCACCGGGTAAAGTAATAGAAGCCTGTGCAAGATATGTTGTTATGTCTTCATCACTTATGCCCCAGCGTGTCATTGAGTACCTGATTCCTGTTCTGTAATATGTATCAGCATTTCCAGTAATTAATCCTTTGGCTGCTGCTTCAGCAAGAATAAACTGTACTTCATCTTTGTTCATAATCTGAGCTTTGAGCAAAGGGTAAGCATTCTCCTGGAACAATTTCGAGTACTTTGATACTTTAAAATTCCCATAAGTACCACCGGCAGCTGTATTCCAATGACCATTACCATTTTTGAAATCACCGTTCATCCCGGCAACAAAACCGGCATATACCTTATTTGAGTCAAGTATATTTGGAACCTGGGCTGCAATTACCGGGTTGGTCATGTCAATATATTCCCATGTCGAAGTATAAGTATACCCGTTTGGATCAGTGGTATTAAATGAAACCCCATTTAATGCTGGATTTCCTGTCCAGGGATCCTCGATCGGAGCAAACCAGACTGCCATACGGGGATCGTTCAATGAAGCCATAACATCCACAAGTGATTTACAGGGTCTCCTCTTTTCGAATTCCCCGCTATTTGCCCAATTATTTGAACCACCTACCCATGAGTTTACTGGATTGGTCCCGACGTAATCGATCGATGCATCCATATCGGCGCTTTCAGAAAGCAAAGGCAGTGCAGCCACAGCGGTAATTTTTGAACCGGCATCCGAAAATTTCGCTGATGCACGCATCAATAAACGTAATTTCAGTGAGTTACAGAATTTAAGCCACTCAGTTTTATCTCCTGCAAACATCAGGTCATATGTCGGACTAACAGCATCCTTACCACTGGAAATCAATGCACTGGCGCCATCAAGCTCCTGTAAAAGCCCTGTATAAATATCGGCTTGCTTATCATAAACAGGATAAAGAATTCCCTCACGGCCTTTTAATGCTTCGCTGTAATATACATCACCGTAAAAATCAGTTATGAATGAGAACAACAAAACTCTGAATGTTGTGAAAATACCTACATGAGTATCTGAACCTCTTGCCTTGGAAAGCTTAATTGCCGAATCGGTAAATTTCAGGATATCCATAGCATCATACATATCAGTCGGAAGACCTTTAAAGGCGCTGTAATAATTGTCTCCGCCCTGGTAATTCCGCATAGTATACTGGACCGCGCCGGGAAGTACTGTAATTCCCCAGCCCCTGTCCTGATAAAACAGACAGGATTTCTTGATTATAGAGGATAAAAGAAAAGGATCATTCAGGGATTCTATAGCATCTTTCTGCTGCAACAGGTCGTTTTGCCGTAATGCATCCTTGCTGCAGGAAATCAGTCCTGCCAGTAAAATAATTACGAATATTTTTTTCATATATGATTTCATATTGTATAAATTTTAAATGGAAGTCAGATATTAAAATTCAAAAGCGAGTTTAAATCCCATAGAACGAATGCTTGGCAATGTTGCTCTTAGGATACCCTGATTTGTTCCTACTCCGGTAAAAGCCGATTCAGGATCTTCGTGACGACCTGAAGCATTCCACTGGAAAACGTTTCTTCCTATAAGTGAAATGTTCACATTATTAACTCTGATCTTGCTCGTAATTGAGTTGGGCAATGTATAAGTAAGTGAAACTTCCCTCATTTTAAAGTTGGTGGCATCATAGACCCTTGTAGACGTAAAATTCCATATAACGTCGCCATAACTATTATATGGGAATTGGTAGAATGTATTGTTAGGATCAGCGCCATTAACAATATAATCAGCATCTGTAGCTTTGGCAGGATCTCCTGTATAATTTGGATTAAGGAATACTCCTTTTGCATAACTCGCGTCGTTATAATCAGAGCGCTGGTTATCGTTATTGTTGTTGATATTATCGTAAGTACTTGAACCAGTTGCAGGCCAGGGCATTCCTCCAAGTTCAGGTGTCCGGCCACCTTTCCAGTAAGGGTTATTCGGACCTGAGCTCAAAGTCGTAAATGCTCGTCCATTTGATTCCATATATTGCTGGTTAACAGATATATACTTTCCTCCCTTGCGATAACTGCCAACCAGGTTTAGTGTAAACCCTTTATATCTCAGGGATGAATTTAAGCCGAGAATGTAATCGGGATTATAGTTACCCAATTGAGTACGGTCCAGTTCATTAGGGGAATTTTGAAATTCGCCGGCATCACCGTCCAGCAGAGGCATTCCTGCATATTTACCTGTCTTTACCCTGAGGATTGGGTTTTGTTCATAAATATTGCCTATCTCTTCTCCCGCAGCGATTTTTACAACAGTCTTGCCATCATAAGAAGCAAATATGTAACCTTTGGGTGCAAAATTTGGTGATAACCTCAGGATATGTGCTTTATAGTGAGTGAACGAGGCAGAAATATCCCAGTTCCAGTTTGTTGTCCTCACCGGGCTTAATGTTAGGCCCCACTCATAACCTTTACTTCGTACATCACCGACATTTGTAGTCATTGATGTGAAACCGGTTCCCTGAACCAGTGGTATACCTCCAAGCTGATCATTCTGGTCCTTGACAAAATAAGTAAAATCGAGCATGAGTCTTCTTTTAAGCAGCCAGAGGTCCAGACCTGCTTCTTTCGTGATTGAATGCATAGGTTTAATATGCGGATCAACCAGTGCAGCGTTTATATTAGCAGTTTTTACAGTATTCGACCAGTCAGGCGATTCAAAAGTATACGTATCAATAGATCTCGATCTGACAAGACCATTACCCACATCAGCCAGACCTAATCTCAATTTCATAAGATCAATTACTTCAGGCATATGGAATGTTTCCGAGATAACCCAGGCTGCAGATACTGAGGGATAGAAATAATGAATTTTTTCTTCGGGAAGGTTTCCCTTCCAGTCATTTCGACCGGTAACCCCAATAAAAAACTGATTATTCCAGCTGACATCAGCTGTCGCATAAACACTATAGGTAGGACTCGTGCTCCAGCTATAATCCGCCGTAAGTCGGCCTGGAAATACGTTTGATATTGTAAATAATGAGGGGACAACCAGAGAACCTGCATTCACTGAATAGCTGTGGGAATTGTTATAAGCATAATTGGCACCGCCGTTGGCTGTAACAGTAAATTTTCCCACCGTTTTGTTAAATGACAGGATAGCATCAGAATTTATCAATAAACTACTTGAGGAGTTGGTCTGGAATGCTCCGTCACCAGAGTCGGACCGATCGGAGAGTGCCTTATCACCAAAGGATTGCCTGTATTCATAATTTTCATTTACATCATCAATACCTGAACGCAGCATTATTGAAAAATCCTTATTTAATTGCCAATCCAACTGTATTTTACCAAAGAAATTATCACGGGTAAAGATGTTTATCTTTTCATACGTAGTCCACCATGGATTTTCAGTANNAGCCAGTAATTTTTCATATCAGCAAGGGGCTGAAGATTGTTTGGAAAGTTGTACAAAAGGTTATTAAGTATACTGTTAGATCCTGTTACGTTTGCCTTGTTTGGTGAATAGGTATTTACATAGCTGACATTGGCAGAAACTTTTAACTTATCTGTCAGTTTGTATTCCGAATTGAGCGATACCGATTTCTGACTTGTTTTGGTGTTTGGCATCACACCCTTATTATCCATATTATTGAAAGACAAACGGAAAGCACCCTTATCATAATTTCCATTTATATTAATATTGGTGGTCACAGTGCTACCAGTTTGCAGGTAGGCTTTCATCCTGTTTTCTTTTGCAGAAAACATTGGACCATTTTCCCATTTCTGATCTTTAACATTCCAGTAATTTTCTGAAACGCTTCCATCAAGTTTAGGTCCCCATGTATCAGTGTTGTCATACTGCCATTCATAGGCGCGTTCACCCTGTCCGAATTGCTGCTGATCTGTAATAAACTGATAGGGCGTATCAAATGATGCACTGGTTGAAAAAGAGACACCTATACCTTTTCTGCCGCCTCTTCCTGTTTTTGTGGTTATCATTATTACTCCGTTACCACCTTCAGATCCATATAATGCACCGGCGCTTCCCCCTTTCAGTATGGTTATGTTTTCGATATCTTCAGGATTCAACTGTGAAAGTATGTTTCCGAAATCAACGCCATTTTTAGATGTGAATGTCTGGTTACCAACCGGTATACCATCAATTACATATAATGGCTGACCCTTGAGTGATACATTTGTACCATTCGGATCCGTAGAAGGCATTGCAGTAGTACCACGTATATTAACCAAAACCGAAGAGGTCGGATCGCTGCTTAAACTGGTCAGGTTAACACCACTTATCTTACCATCCATAGATTTCATGATATTGCTTGTCCCGGCTCTTACTATTTCATCGGACTGGACTTCCCCCACAGAATAAGCAAGAGACTTTTTAGCTTTTGTTATCCCCAGTGCAGTTACAACAACCTCATCCATTTTTATTGCTGATGAAACTAAACTGATATCAAGCGAGGCCCTTCCACCTACCTCAGTCTCTAATGTTGCCATGCCAAGAAAAGAGAAAACCAGTATGGATTGAGCATTTGGGACAGATATAGTAAACCTGCCATTTATATCAGTAAGGGTTCCAATTGTGGTTCCTTTTATCTGGACTGATACGCCCGGCATTACTCCTCCATCATCGCCTTTTACAATTCCGGTTACTTTGTTTTGAGCATAAGTAGCCAGAGACAGAAGTGCAAACGTCGCTAACAAAAGCGTTTGTAGAATTCTTTTTTTCATACAATTAGTATTAGGTTTTGGTAACAGCTAAATCACTTTTGAAATAATATACCTATACAAAGATTTATAATGAAAACTAAAAATACAAGTGGAATTTTACTCACTTTACATCATATATTAACTGTATATGTTACTAAACAGCAATAAATTATTACGAAAGTGTTACAATACTATATGTATATGATCCATTCCCTTTGAAATTGAGCATGTATGGGCACTGGAATATCCTTAATGCAGGTATTCTATTTAAAAATACAAGTTAGAAAATAAATTGTACTGATATGCAAAAAGAGTCACTTATATGGCTCGTCAGTCATTCAGAGCCTGATAAACAAGGGCTTTGAATTTATCAGAAATCTCAGAATGGCTAAACGGGCTCTGTTGCAGGAATAACAGGCAAACAAGGTGTTCTTTTGGATCCGCCCAGTACGAAGTTGCAAAATATCCGCCCCACGAAAACGATCCTTCCGAAATTCCAAGTTTAGCCTGGCCATTAGCTGTTGTAATCTCAAATCCCAAACCAAATTTATCCCTTCCCAGATTCAGATCGCCGATCTGATTTGATGTCATTAGTTCTACCGTACGTCTTGCAAGAAGTCGTTTACCATTATATTCACCCTTATTTAATAACATCTGCAAAAACGTGGCATAATCTTTAACGGTGGAACTCAGACCGGCACCACCCGAGAAATAAGTTTTGCCATTAATCGGATAATCTACAAAATCTGATGAGGCATTTACCAGATGATGATTCTTATCTTCCGCAGTAACTTTTACCAGCCTGTTGTATTTTGACGCAGGTAAATAGAAATAGGTATCATTCATTCCAAGCGGCTCAAAAATGTGCTTTTGAAAATAATGGTCCAGGCTTTCACCCGATAATACTTCAACAAGGTATCCCAGGACATCCACATTCAGGCCATAGGTGAATCTTTCACCCGGCTGATGCACGAGAGGCAATCTCCCGAGCTTTCGTATCTTGTCTCCAAGGACAATTTTTTCACTTACAAAACCCATCGGAATACCCGCCTTGGCATAAATTGGATTCATGTTTTCTGAACCTATAACTGCATAATCTATTCCTGAGGTGTGAGTCAAAAGATCTCTTATAGTTATTTCACGATTTGCCTTTACTGTTGTATAGCTTGAATCCTTTACGTTAAATTTTTCCAATACTGTTGGATTAGCAAATTCAGGAATATATTTAGATATCGGGTCATCCAACAGGAATTTACCTTGCTCGAATAACATCATTACTGCTAAACTTGTAATAGCCTTAGTTTGGGAAGCGATACGAAATATATCGTCTTTATGCATTGGGGTCTTTGTCTCAACATTATTTATACCGAAAGGTTTGTCATAAACAATCTTGCCATCCCGAGCGATAAAACCAACTGCCCCTGCAATCCAACCGCTATCGATTCCTTGCTGAAGCATTTTATCAATACGGCCCAAACGATCCTCTGAGATCCGGACTGAAAGAGGTGATGATTCCCTCAGTTCCGTAGATTGTGCGTAAGAAGAAAGGGTTATAAGAGTAAACAGGGCAATCAGAAGGAATAAAGATTTTTTCATGTTATAATTATTTAAGAATTTGATTTGGATTAAGAAAAAATTACTTCTTCTTAGCATACCCTATTAATAAAGTAGTAAGATTTTCTGCTGCCTTTCTGTTTTCAAAGCTCTCGGGAAGACGGTCATGATCCATATATTCATTGTAAATCCATGGATCACCAATGGCAAACACATAGCCTTTTCCAAATTTATTTTCTGCTATCAAAACTTTGCCCTTTTCTGTCAGAATAGCTCTTGCAGTTCCCTTTATGTTAATATCAGCTATTTCTTTGAGATATATCTTTTTAACTCCTTTAAAAAGAGGATGATCCGGCAGATTAACGGAAGCCCCCATTTCAAAATCGTTACCAGTCACAGGATGCAGTGTAACATGATTGTAAGTCATCCCAAACTCTGTCATCAGTTTATTGAGATGTGTGAATTCACAGTTAGGTGCGTCGTTTGCCAGCACCGCAAGAACTCCTCCATTTTTCACCCACCGGGTTATTGAAGCTATTTCTTCGGCATTAAGATAATTAGGATTGGGTGATTCTGTAGTTGTATCAGGATCAACGATTATATATATACCGATCTTACTTAAAACCGCATCATCAGGTTTGCCAAGTGTTGTGATTTTAGCGCCACGGGAAGTAAAGATTTCTCCCCATCTTGAGAACCCGCTGAACTCGGTATCTGTCCAGAGATAATGAAACGGCTTTCCCGTTTTGGCATCGATTTCATGATTGAACCAGTTATCGAGACCAACAACGGGTTGCGAAACTCCATTTTGGATAAAAAATGATGACAGGATCAGTGAAATGAATAATAAACGCAAATTGCAAATTTTCTGTTTTCCCATGGTATTTAAGTGTTTCTCTGTTCAAAAATATGAAACTATTATGATGAAACAATCATATTCCAAAACATAATCTGCAGGTTGTCATAATAATTATCTTTGATAATTATGTATATTTATTGTGTCTCATAAAATAAAGCTTGTGAATATACTTAGGTATTCCCTAGTGCCTTTGCGCCTTTGTGGCTTATCAGCTATTCATGTATTAATTTGTATTTCAATTAATTGTCAGGATCTGAACCATTCATTCAAACCCGGGCAGATCTGGCCCGATAATGAAGGCAGGCATATTAACGCCCATGGCGGCGGCATTATATATTATAATAGCAGATACTACTGGTTCGGCGAATACAGATCGCCCCGGTCAGCAAAAGACAAGAGCCAGTATGGCGTGAGCTGCTACTCATCCACAGATCTCTTAAACTGGAAAAATGATGGCCTGGCTTTAAAGGTTATAAATGATACAACGAGTCTTCTTAATCCCGGTTGTGTAATTGAGCGTCCAAAAGTATTATTTAACAAAAAGACAGGAAAATTTGTTATGTGGTTTCATCATGAACTGAAAGGTCAGGGTTATAATGCAGCTTTGACAGGCGTTGCCGTAAGTGACAACATAACAGGCCCATACAAATATATAAGAAGTCTCCGGCCCGATGCCGGATTATGGCCCGTGAATTTCCCGGAGGAGTACAAAAAAACCGGACCAAATGACAATAATCTTAAAACCGGGTCTGAAGAATGGAAAGCAGCGGTAAAGAAAGGACTTATCGTCAGACGCGATTTTGAAGGTGGTCAGATGGCACGCGACATGACTCTTTTTGTTGATAAGGATGGAAAAGCCTATCATATTCATTCTTCCGAAGAGAATATGACACTGCATTTCGCAGAGCTTACTGATGACTATCTCAATTTTACAGGAAAATATGTTCGCGTCCTGACGGGTGAATCAAATGAGGCTCCTGCACTTTTCTATTATAAAGGCAGGTATTTTTTAATGACCTCCGGCACAACAGGCTGGAATCCTAATGCAGCACGACTTGCTGTTGCCAAAAATATCTTCGGAGAATGGAAATCAATAGGAAATCCCTGCAGGGGAACAGAGGATGAGAACAAAATTACTTTTGGCTCGCAGAGTACTCAGATCCTGCAGGTTCAGGGTACGAAAAATGAATTTATATATATGGGGGACAGGTGGATCCCTGATAATCTTGCCGACAGCAGACATATCTGGCTGCCTGTCGAATGGGAAAACGGATATCCGGTTATCAGATGGTATCCAAACTGGAACCTGAGTAAACTCAAATAATTTCTCTGTGCAACTCTGTGCTACTCTGTGTGACTCTGTGTCAGTTCTTAATATTTCATTGTTACACAGAGAACCACAGAGAAGCACAGAGAAAAAAACTTACCTGATATTTGCATTCTTCTTATAATTAAATTAGTTTTCATTTTGAAAATCCTGATATTATGAAACTATCCACAATCACCAGACAATTGGCTGCTATAATGATATTAATAACAGTCAGCATTTTGAATTCCTGTAAAAAAAATGTAATTAATGAGGTCAAAGTCAATGATCTTGCCACTCTCTCCTCTCAATTCAGTAACCCGCCTGCAGAATACACTACTGCACCTTTTTTTGTCTGGAATGCTGATATCAATGCTGATGAAATTGACAAAGATCTGACAAGCTTTAAGGATGCAGGATCATCACAGGTTATAATACATCCCCGGCCAGGACTTATAACCGAGTACCTTTCAAAAAACTGGTTTGATCTGTACAGGCATGCAGTTGAAAAGGGGAAAGAGCTGGGCATGAATGTCTGGATATATGACGAAAACTCGTATCCCAGCGGTTTCGGAGGAGGTCACGTGCCGGATGAGATGCCCGAATCGTATAATCAGGGGCAGGGTCTGAATATGTCAAAATTTGATGTTCTTCCTGATACCTGCAGCAGTTATTACCTTTGTCTGAAAGAAGATAATGGAGAGTATAAAGATATTACCTCATCCCTTGCTGGTGAGAAGGGGAAAAGCGGTAAATATTTTCTGTTCTCAAAAACATATAATGAAAAATCCGACTGGTACGGAGGTTTTTCATTTGTTGATTTGCTTTACTCCGGTGTCACACAGAAGTTCATTGATGTAACCATGAAAGGTTATGAGAAAAACATTGGTGCCGAATTCGGAAAAACCGTTCCCGGAGTATTTACCGATGAGCCTCAGATAGAATCGCCGGGTGGTATCAGGTGGACACCTGATCTGTTTGATACTTTCCTGAAGAAATGGCATTATGACCTTAAAACTCAGTTGCCTTCACTTTATGAAGAAACTGGTGACTGGAAAAAAGTCAGACATAATTATACGCAGACACTGCTTCAGCTATTCATCGAGAGGTGGGCAAAGCCTTACCATGACTACTGCGAATCAAAAAACCTGAAATTCACCGGTCATTACTGGGAACATGAGTGGCCAAATATGCGTCCGGGAGGAGATAATATGGCAATGTATGCCTGGTCCCAGGTTCCTGCTATCGATATGTTATTCAATCAGTTTGACGATTCCACAACAAAAGCTCAGTTTGGAAACGTCCGCTCTGTTAAAGAACTTGCAAGCGCTGCCAATCAGACCGGAAGACAGAGAAAACTCAGCGAAACATATGGAGGATCTGGATGGGAAATCTCATTCAGAGATTTGAAACGCAATGGCGACTGGGAATATGCTCTTGGAGTCAACCTTATGAACCAGCACCTTACATATTTCACTATGGTTGGAGCCAGAAAATATGATTACCCTCCCACTTTCGATTATCACGAACCCTGGTGGAACAATTATAAATACCTGAATACTCATTTCGCACGGCTTTCACTGGCTTTATCATCGGGCAAACAGATAAACGACATACTTGTACTTGAACCCACAACATCTGCCTGGTTATATGACTCTTACACTCAGCCAAACAAAAAGTCCGCTGAGATAGGCCTGGCGTTCCAGACATTTATTACAACTCTTGAAAAAAGCCAGGTGGAATATGACCTGGGTTCAGAAAATATACTAAAAAATATCGGGAGTGTTTCTGATGGCAGGATGTATGTGGGACAAGCCAGTTATTCAACTGTTGTTATACCTCCCTTGGTTGAAAATCTCGACTGGGACACTTTCCAGTTACTGGAGAAGTTTATTTATACTGGTGGTAAGCTTATCATATTTAACGATCCAACAATACTCGATGGTTCAGAAAGTGAAGAAGTTAAGAAAATTTTTGCACAACATACCAGCGAGCTATTCAAACTGAAGGATTATTCTAAGGAAAATATTAATAAATACTTCAATAACAAGCGTCTGAGGTTTGAAGGAATGACCGGAGGAACACTTTACCATCACCGCAGGATACTATCGGACGGTCAGATTATTTTTCTGGCAAATTCGAGTCTGACCGAGAATGCAAACGGAACACTCACAACAAACGGGAAAGATGTTCTTGAAATGAACACGCTTACTGGCTCTATCCATGGGTATCCGAACAATGTAAGTGGTGATAATGTAAATATATCTTATTCATTACCTCCGGCCGGGAGCCTTTTGCTCTACATTCCCGACAAAAAATCTTCAGACTATACAATTCAGCAAAAGACCGGGGAATTTGTAGCATTTCAGCCTTCTTCACAAATGAAAGTTACCCGAAACGAGGATAATGCTTTAATGATTGATTTCTGTGACATTGAGATTGGAAATAATATTACAAAGGATCTTAATACTTATGATGCAGCTGATAAAGTCTATAAATTTTATGGATTTAAAAACGGAAATCCATGGAATACATCTGTCCAGTTCAGAAAAAATATAGTTGACAGGGATACCTTTGGACTAACTACCGGGTTTACAGCAACATATCATTTCCCAATAAAGGGAAAATTCGACTGTTCTTCAATCAGAGCTGTCATTGAGAGAGCTGATTTATGGAAAGTTGCCATTAATGGTTCCGAAGTTAAACCTGAAAGCGGTAAATGGTGGCTCGACAGGTCATTTTGTGTATTCAATATAGGATCATTACTTAAAAACGGTGATAATACAATTACTATCAAATCTTCACCCATGAAGGTCAATGCTGAGGTTGAACCTGTTTACATACTAGGTGATTTCTCAGTAAAACCGGTCGATAAAGGTTGGGAAATTGAAGCGCCGGCTTCAGCCTATACTGCCGGAAGCTGGAAAACACAGGGGCTTCCATTTTACTCATGGGGAGTTTCGTACAGCAAAGAATTCAATGTTCAAAACAGTGACGGCAAATGGGAAGTTTCTCTTGGCAACTGGTCAGGAACCATGGCAGAAGTATCCGTAAACGGTCAGCCCGGAACCATTATAGCATTTCCTCCATACAAAAGCGACATAACCGGACTTATCAAAAAGGGTATAAATAAAGTTGATATTAAGGTAATTGGAAGTCTTAAGAATCTTCTTGGGCCCCATCACAATAATCCGCGACCGGGACTTGTGTCTCCCTGGATTTGGAGAAATGTAAAAAGCTATCCATCAGGAAAAGACTATCAGCTGTTGGATTACGGACTATTTGAGGAGTTTTCCCTTTTACATGGGGTTCAGTAGGTATGAGGTATTCCCATCCATTTACAAAGCGGTGCTAGTTGCTGGGTGCTGGATCAGAAGGTCAGAAGACCAGGAACCAGGAACTAGTACCAAGGACCTTTAATATGGTATTCTTCGAATACTCTGAGAATAAGCGCCCAATCAACTAAAAATCAATATACTATTTTAGACCTATTGCAGGAAAGAATTATTTTTCTACATTTGGAACAATTTAATATCGTTCTTACATGTTATAGAATCTATTAAAACTGTTTTAATCGGAAAAGGGGAATAATGTAGAGACTTACAAAATACCCGTTGTAACTTAAACTTAAATCTTAACCTATGAGAAAACTATTAACCTTTTTTGCTGCTACGCTGATTACCGGCAGTCTGCTCGCGGGCGGACTGGTTACTAATACTAACCAGAGTGCCATGTTCACTCGTCTTCAGAACCGGAATGCCTCAACCAGTATTGATGCAGCTTATTTCAATCCTGCAGGTGTAACAAAACTTGGCGACGGGTTTTTTGTCTCTCTTAACAATCAGACAATAACTCAGACACAGACAGTAATCAGTACTAATCAATTTCTTGCCGGCCAGCCAAAAAAGTATGTCGGCAATGTTAGTGCACCTATTTTTCCAGGGGTTTATGTGGCATATAATACAGGCCGGTTTTCAGTGTCAGCCGGATTCAATCCAATAGGCGGAGGTGGCGGAGCAGTTTATAAAACCGGTCTTCCTTCATTCGAAATGATGGTAGCTAATATAGTACCAAGTCTGGCAAGTCAGAAGATACCTACAACTGCTTATTCAGCAGATATTTATTTTAAAGGCTCTTCGGTTTATTTTGGTTACCAGGCAAATGTCGGCTACAAGATAAATGACATGTTATCTGTTGCAGCAGGTGTTCGTCTGGTTACAGCAACCAATAAATATAATGGCTACTTAAAAAATATCAGCATTAACCCTAACTACCCTGCTTTTGGTCCCAATTATACCGGAGGCATGGTTCTGGCCAGTGATTTTTTTACTTCAGGAGCCACATTTCTTAACGGTTTGGCGGCTAGTGCAACAGGTGCTGCCAGTGGGTTAACCGCTGCAATCGGAGGTGGTCTTTCTGCAGCAACTCCGCTGAGCGCAATGCCACCTGCTACAGTTGCAGGTGTTACTCAATTACTGGGTGCTGCCGGAATCAGTGCAGTTGGCATGAATATTGGAACTGCAGCTGCAACTCTTAATGCTGTCGCCCCTGTATTTACAAACAACGCGAAAACAATGACAGAAAATGCAGCCGGAACTCAGGATAAGAATGTTAAAGCATCCGAATCAGGACATGGTATTACTCCGATTATCAGCGCTAATTTTTCACCATCTGATAACCTCAATATTGCCGTAAGATATGAGTTCAAGACTGAGCTCGACCTTAAAACAAAAGTTGGCAATAATCTGGGCGGAGGAATCTTTGTTGACGGTACGAAAGTAGTTGCCGACATGCCTGCAATGCTTGCTATTGGAGTTGATTACAAACCAATCGATAAACTTACACTTTCGCTGGGCTTTAATACATACTTTGATAAAAATACCGACTACGATGGAAGTGAAACAGTAACTGTAGATGAGATTAACAAAAATTTCCTTGAATACGGACTTGGACTGGAATACAGCCTGACTGACAAGCTGCGTATCAGCGGCGGATGGTCACACACTGACACAGGAGTAAACCTGAATTATCAGGGTGATCAGCGGTTCAGTACAAATACCAATTCAGTTGGAGGTGGTTTTGGTTATCGTATCACCCCAATGATTGATCTGAACATAGGTGGTCAGTATGCTTTCTATAAAGACGGATCAAAAAGCTTTATGGATATCACCTCAACATCATATACCGAAACATATCAAAAATCAACCTGGATGATAGCAGTCGGGCTTGATTTCTCCTTCGGGAAATAATAGTTGTAGTGAATAAATGACAATTCAGAGAGGCTGTCCGTCAACTGACGGACGGCCTTTTTAATATACAATTCCCTGGGAATTGAGGTGTTTTAGATACAATTCTTTTCTTGGAATATCTGAAGATTTCAGTTTCCCATACCATTCAGTAGCTTTTGCGATATTCCCGGTTTCTTTGGACAACTGAATGATATTCATATATATAAGACCATCTATTCCTGTATTTCCGGCATCTATTGTTTTGGCTATGTCTATGAAGTCTAAAGCAGCTTTAGCCGGCTCCCCGATTTCAGCAAAATGAGAGGCGTTTTCAATTTTTTTGTTCAGATCGTTGTTAAGACAGATTCCGTAGAAAGAAAAACAGTTATCATTACAATCTTCTATAAGGTCAACCCATTCAGTGTTTTTCCTTAAAGGAGGGAAGGTCAGTTCAAATTCAAGCTTCTCACCGATCGTTTTGAACCTATAAGTTTCGGGACAAACCGGTATCCCTTTCGAAGAAATCAAATTGCTTTTTGTGCCATCAGGATAAAGTATGAAAATGATCTTATCAGCACAGAAATAACCTCTTTCAATCTTGTTCTCTATATTCAGATAAATCACAGTTTTCTGAGCTGAAATTTCAATTTTTGATATCTCAAGTGTCTCATGACTTCTAAGACCCGAACTCGGATTATTAACAGTTTGTGAATAAACAAGTGATAAAAACACCGAAAAGAATAAGAGAATTGAAATAATTAATTTCTTTTTCATATTAATCATAATTAAGACCTGCAATTTATTAATTTAATACCCCTGTATGATAATTCATTAATACAAACTGTAAATTTGATCACAAATCACGAATGACAATGATAATCATTAAGTTGATAACTAAGTTAACCAAATTGTAACAAATAAGTAACAAATACATGATAAGTGTAACAGTAAATGAAGCTAACTTTGCAAGGGATATAATTATTAAATAAATACACTGAAAATTAATGTCATCTAACTAATTAGATACAAGTAATGAAAACAATGAGAGAAGAATCCATACTCGATATTATAGCTACATTTGAGGAGATGGCTGATACAATATTAGCACAGCTTAAGTTGCTGGAAAGGTACATGGATGAGCATAGTGAAGAAGAGCGAATCAGGATTAAATCTGAAATAAATTCAAATGAGACAAGGATCGATAGATTCGAAGTTCTGATAAGTGAAAAATTTATTAATTCGATAATTCTTTATCAACCTGTTGCATCAGATATTCGCAAAGTCGTTGCTATCTCCAGGATGTCAATAAATCTGGAAAGAATCGGTGATCGCGTGATCAATATTCTTAATTCAATTGATAATATTAATGAGTCTGTGGAATACAAAGCTATGGTTGAGGTTCTCAACGTAATGTTATTGTCAGGGATTTCAATGGTTGAAAAAGCGTTATTGTCATTCATCAATAATGATAATGAATATGCAATCTGGACGATAAAAAATGATGAGGTGGTTGACGATATGAACAGTAAACTTTTGATTAACAGCATTTCAAAAGCAAAAGTAAGTGATAAAACAAAGGAAATGCTACTCAGTTACATCGATCTTAAAAATATAATAACAAACCTTGAACGGATTGCTGATCATGCTACCAACATAGCTGAAGCATCAATCTACTCTATTCATGGAACCGATATCAGACATTCAGGTCTCGATTCAACGCTTGGATCTATTAATGAAAATAAATAAAATCTGAATATATATGGAACTGAATGGAAAACGGATTCTGATAGTTGATGATGAAGAGGATCTTTGCGAAATTCTTCAGTACAATCTTAGCAATGAAGGCTATAAAACAGAAATTGCACATTCCGCTGAAGAAGCTTTGAAGCGAGCTCTTTGTGAATTTGATCTGGTTCTACTCGATGTTATGATGGGCCCGATGTCAGGGTTTAAGTTTGCAGACAAGCTGAGAAAAGAGTTGAAAATAGATGTCCCTGTGATCTTTCTCACAGCAAAGGATACTGAGAATGATATTCTGACAGGCTTCAGTCTTGGCGCCGACGACTATATATCCAAGCCATTCTCTATTAATGAATTAACGGCAAGGGTAAAAGCCGTATTAAAAAGATCCTATACCGATAAGGTCAACAATAAATCTATAATACAGTTCAATGGAATTGATCTTGATACAGTCCGTAAAAGACTTATAATAAATGATGAACGTGTAGAACTTACTAAAAAGGAATACGAAATCCTCAGAACCCTGCTTGAAAACCAGGGTAAGGTCTTTTCAAGGGAAGATCTGCTTATGAGAATTTGGGGTCAGGATGTCATAGTAACTGAACGTACGGTTGATGTTAATATAACAAGACTAAGGAATAAACTGGGAAGTTTTGGCTCATCTTTAAAAAATAAGACAGGTTATGGCTATTTCTTCGAATTTTAATAAAATAATTTTTCAGTAATGATCACAAGGAATAAGTTTAGAAATAATCTTTTTATATATTATTCTTCAATATTTGTATTATTCACCTTACTTATTTTAAGCTATCTCTACAGTAGAGAAAAAGAGTTCAGGATCTCAACTCTTAATGACGAGCTTGATAATATCACCAGGATTATTGATAACTATATTAAGTCAAATTCAATTTATGAAGACAGAAACTGGATCCTTACTGATTCAATAGTCAGGTTATTACCACAGGAAAACCTTCGTATTACTGTTGTGAGTCCAGCTGGAGATGTTTTGTATGACAGTTCCGTCCATGACTGGGGAAAAATGGAGAACCATAAAAACAGGCCTGAGATCAGAGAAGCACTATATTCTGACTTTGGTAAATCGATACGTAAGTCAGGGACTACGGGCGAATCGTATTATTACTATGCAAAATACTACAATAGTTATTATATAAGGGCTGCTGTGGTTTATGATATAAAAATCATCAATTTCCTTGCTGCAAAAAAATACTTCCTGATCATAATAACTCTCTCTTTCATTGCAATATGGATAGTATTATTGGTTGTTACAAATAAATTTGGCAAATCAATAACCCGTCTAAAAGAATTTGCTGTCAGGGTGGCAAATAATGAACCATTCGATTCAGATTCAAAATTTCCTCAGGATGAACTTGGCGTGATAGGTGAGGAAATAATTGAGATCTATAATAAAATGCTGAATACTCAGAATGACCTTGCAAATGAAAAGGAGAAACTCTTCAGCCATCTGAATGCGCTGAATGAAGGAATCGCATTTTTCTCAAAGGACAAAACAAAGATCCTGACAAATAACCACTTCATACAATTCATGAATATGATCTCGGGAGAGCTGACCATATCCTCATCCAATTTTTTTAAAGTGCGTGAATTTATTCCGGCTCTGGAGTTCATAGAAAAACAATCAGGTCTCGAAAGAAAATCATCCGATCTGCCCAAGATGGATTATCAGATCTCAAAAAACGGAAGGTTTTTCAAAGTTCAATGCGTAATATTTCATGATAATAGTTTCGAGGTTATACTGAGTGACATTACGGTATCAGAGAAAAGCCGTCTTATTAAACAGGAAATGACGTCAAACATTGCCCATGAATTAAAAACACCAATTTCTTCGGTTAAAGGTTATATTGAAACATTGATCAATGAACCCGGTATGGAACCGGAAAAGCAGAAGTATTTCCTTGAAAAGGCGCTGGCCCAGAGTGACAGGCTTACAGGACTTATTAATGACATAGTAGTTATAAATAAAATCGAAGAGGCAGGAAGCACATTCCTGAAAGAGAAAATAAAAGTCACTGATATTATCAATGAAGTAAAAGAAAACTTCAAATCTGCTGTCGAAACCAGGGGAATGAAAGTCGAATCAGATATTGAAGACAATATTTATATTACTTGCAACCGCTCATTAATTACATCGGTTTTCCAGAACCTGCTTGAAAATTCCGTCAATTATTCAGGCAACAATAGTATTGTAACGATTAAGCTTTACAATAAGGATGATAAATACTATCATTTCTCATTTTCTGATAATGGGGTTGGGATTCCTGAAGAACATCTTGGGCGTGTCTTTGAACGATTTTACAGGATCGATTCCGGCAGATCTAGAAAGAGCGGAGGGACAGGACTTGGCCTGGCAATAGTTAAGAATGCTATACTGTTACATAAAGGAGATATCCAGGTAAGAAGCAAAGCAGGCGGGGGAATCGAATTTCTTTTCTCACTTCCAAAATAGATAAAGGATAAGGTTTTATCAACCAAACCGTCCTGAAATATAATCTTCAGTCTGCCTCTTGGCAGGATTGGAAAAAATTATTTCTGTTTTATTCATCTCAATGAGATCGCCAAGATAAAACAATGCTGTCAGATCGCTTGTCCTNNGCTGCCTGCTGCATATTATGAGTGACAATAATAATTGTATATTCTTTTTTTAGTTCGTGAATTAATTCTTCAATTTTTGCTGTCGATATTGGGTCAAGTGCGCTGGCCGGTTCATCCATCAGGAGTATCTCAGGATTAACGGCAAGAGACCTGGCAATACATATTCGCTGTTGCTGTCCCCCGGAGAGACTTAAAGCTGAATTGAACAATCTATCCTTTACTTCATCCCATATAGCTGCCTGCTTTAATGAACGTTCAACTATTTCATCAAGAATACTTTTATTACTTATTCCATTAATTCTGGGTCCAAAAGCAATATTGTCATATACCGATTTTGCAAAAGGATTTGATTTCTGAAAAATCATACCAACTTTCTTCCGCAGGTTTACAACATCAATATTTTTGTCATATATGTTCGTATTGTCGATTAGAACCTCCCCTTCAATTGAAACATTATCTATCAGATCATTCATCCGGTTAAGAGTTCTTAGGAAGGTCGACTTACCACATCCTGATGGTCCGATAAAAGCAGTAACCATCTTCTCGGGAATGTCCATCGAAATCTTTTTTAAAGCAAGATTGGATCCGTACCTTAGTGATAAATCTTTGACTTTTACTTTAATATCGTTCATGAAGAATTAATTATTTTGCTCTTTTTCTTATTCTGTATCTTAAAACAACTGCAACAGCATTCAGTGAGAAGGTTAGAAGTAACAACACAAGTGTAGTTGCAAACTGAATAGGCTGAGTTGCGTCGACATTTGAAGATTGAGTTGACATTATATAAATGTGATACCCGAGCGACATAAACTGGTCGCTTAATGAATGCGGAAGATGCGAACTGAAATAGACAGCTCCGGTAAATAGAATTGGTGCAACTTCCCCAGCACCACGGCTTACGGCAAGGATTGTACCTGTTAATATCCCTGAAAGCGATCCTGGCAGCACCACTTTTCTTATAGTCTGCCATTTTGTTGCGCCAAGAGCAAGGCTTGCTTCGCGCATATCACGTGGGATTGTACGGATTGCCTCCTCAACAGAAACAATAACAACAGGCAGAGTAAGCAAGGCCATTGTTAAGCTTGCCCAGAGTATATTTGGTTGCGCCCATCTAAGTTCTCCTCCGCTTAAAAGACTATCTAAATTCTTACCCACAAAACCAATAAAGAATCCTAAACCAAACAAACCGAAAATTATCGAAGGAACAACTGCAAGTGTTTTCACTGCAAACCGGATAGTCTTGGCAATAACAGATTTTTCGTTAGCATATTCTGCAAGATAAATTGCGGTTATGACGCCAAAAGGGACTGCTGCAACAGCCATAATTATTGTCATAATAGCTGTTCCAACAATTGCGGGAAAAATACCTCCTTTTGTCATTCCTTCCCTTGGGAATTCCGATAAGAATGCCCAGTTCAGATTTGGCCATCCTCCAATAATCGTAATTACCAATATTGATACTATAATGAATATAATCATAAGGACACATATTCCGGTTATGCCTTCTACTATAGTATCTTTAATATTCCTGTTCATCTATACCTGTTTCAACTTTTCACCATTTTTTACCCACAACCCCCCAAAGGGGCAATAGCAGGTTATTTTCTTGATTGATATTTTCTGACAACTACATTCTTAAAATAGAATTCCGCCAATGCATTAAGAGCAAAAGTGAATATAAAAAGTAATGAACCGATCAGGAAGAGTACATTATAATGAGTATCTCCAAAAACTACTTCCGCCATTTCCGCGCCTATAGTAGCAGACAGAGTTCTTACAGAGTCGAAGGGATTCATTGAAATCATGGCAGCATTTCCTGTAGCCATAAGAGCGATCATAGTTTCTCCAAAAATTCTGCCCAAACCCAATACAACTGCAGCAAAAATTCCTGGTACTGCAGCCGGCAGAATTACATAGAATGCTGTCTGTCTTCTGCTCGCACCCAATCCCAGACTAGCCTCTATATAGGTCTTTGGTATAGCAGTCAATGCATCCTCGGTAAGAGTATAAATAATAGGAATAGCAGCCAGACCCATAGCGATTCCTCCCACAAAAGCATTTAGCCTGCTTGCATATCCGAATATATTCTGCAAAACTGTAGCCATAACCATTAATGCAAAAAAACCGATAACAACTGAGGGAAACCCTGCAAGCAGTTCGATAACTGGCTTTATAACTTCCCTGATTCTGGGCTTGGCAAACATCGCCGTGTAAATTGCTGCAAGAATTGATATAGGTGCAGCAAATAGAAGAGCTATAAGCGTTACTTTTAGAGTTCCGAGAAATAAAGGCCATAATCCGAAACGGGGATTGTCTGATACCGGCATCCATGTATTTGAAAGAAGTGTAGCAGATGGTTTATCTGTAGCAATCTGTTTCTTATTAGAATTATCAACCTGATTATCAGCGGATTTATCGACTGCATTCACAGTCCCTTCAGAACCGTAACTCTCCTGAACAAGCGTTTCAGTAGAGACTGCTGTCTTTTTATCCATACGGAAAATTGGGAAAGCTTCACGAAAAACAAATATAAAGATCAGAATAACCACAGCAATGGAAAGAAAAGCTACAGCTTTTATTACTTTTTCTGCAAGCCAGTCCGAAAAACGAAACTTCTTTTTATTAAATGTTACCATAAGCCAATCTTTACCTTCTTTTTCGACCTTGTTTCTTTACCACAGAGTGTCACTGAGTCCATATAGTATGATTATCTGCAAGTTACACCTACGCTAATCTCCCAGTCTGCCACTCTCCCGTTCTTTCTTTTCTTTTGTCTTATAAAATGCCAAACTTGTCAGTGTTTTTTTCTGACAAGTCTGACCTTTACCCAAAACTTCAACCTTCTAAAACGACTATTTTACCGGGAAATAACCTATTTCTGTAACTACTCTTTGTCCTTCAGTGCCTAAAATCCAATCTATATATTTTTTTGTTTCACCTGTTGGTCTGTTCCTTAAGTACATATAAAGGTACCTTGTAATAGGGTACTCATTTTTAGCGATGCTTTCAGGAGTTGGCGAATAACCTGCAGCATTTGCATCTTTCTTAACTTTTGCATATTTAACGCCAACTGCATAAGCTGCTCCGCCATAACCAATGCCGTTGACGTCTTTCTTTACAGCATTAACAACTGCAGCTGTACCGGGAAGGGTCTGAACGCTTGCAGCGTAATCGCCCTTGACTACCTCGTCATGAAAATATACATACGTTCCTGAACTATTCTCACGGCCATAAACTGTGATAGCCACATCATTCCCTCCTAATTCCTTCCAGTTTTTGATATTGCCCTGATAAATATCGCTCAACTGTTTAAGTGTAAGCTCCTGTACTTTATTTGCTTCATTCAGGTAAATTGTAACTCCGTCCTTAGCACATGGAATTTCAACACCCAGAGTATTATATCTTGATTTAAGTTTTTCAATTTCGGTTTGTTTCATCGGACGACTTGCATTACAAATATCAGTTGTTCCGTTGATAAGAGCGGTTATACCGACACCTGAGCCGCCACCGGTCACCTGAATAGTTGACTGAGGATTGCTTTTCATGTAAAGTTCTGCCCATCTTTGAGCAAGGATAACCATCGTATCTGAACCTTTCACAGTGATTTTTGCCTGTGAAAAAGCTGTTACTGAAACCATAAAGGCCAGGATCAGCATTATCGGGAGGATTTTTTTGTTTTTCATTTTATTGTTTTTATTAAAATTGACTTAAAACTTTTGTCTTTTTACTTTTATCTTTTGTCTTATATTCTCTAGAATTTTGCCTGAACCCGTATAGTAAACAAATTGTCTTTGTAGTCTGACAGATTTGTAGCATTGGTTTCATTCTTTGGCATCGTGTATTGAGCAGTGAGTCGGATGTTATCATTCAGATAATATTGCCATGCAAATGACCAGGTCTTGTAATATAGGGCGCCATTAGCTGCATCGCCACTTAATTTGGTATTGGGGTCATAATAATCATATCTTACCACAGCCTGATTCTTTGCTCCGACGTTTTTTACAAGTGTAATATAGTATCCTGCAAAATTATTATATAAATTCGGACTTGCTTTTTTCTGTGCCATCGTTGATGTCGACGCTACTGCACTGGCAATGGAATTAAGACCGGCAACATATTCACCTTTGATCGACATCCCGCCAAGAACATCAGCATAGATCCTGATTTCACCACCGGTCCAATGCTTGTCAAGATAGCGCCATACGTTATTAAGACTGTCAACAGTCCCATTGCTGTTCTTTACATATTGATTGGTTTTTGCAAGGTTGTTACCAAAATAGTGATTTGCTCCAAAATCGATTCCTACACCTGCGGACGGAAGTTTTACAGAATAAACAAAGCGTGCCATTACATCTTTATTTGATTGAACAGCTTTTGCCTGTGTGCCTGTGAAGTCTCCGTTCATAACCATTACCTGAAATAGAATTGGGACCTTGATTCCATTATATTCTAGTTTTGCACCAACCTCTCTTTCACCAGGATAAATTGTTGTAGTAACTCTTGCACGCTCAAGTAATTCCCTTGAACTTGATGAGTATTCTACATCATAATTTGGTCTGTTCATTTGACCAACCCATAGAGTCACGTTTTTTAATTTTGGCAGATTCACTACAGTATAAGCATCTTTAAGTGCCAGGTTACCTGTACTGAAATCGGGCTGTAAAACAAATTTAACTCCATCAAGGGCTTCGTATGTAAACTTTATCCTGGCTCTTCTGATAAAAAATGTATTGTTATATCCGTTGGTCTTTTCAAGATCAGCACCATAACTTTCCCATTGAGCCTGGATATATCCTGAAACTTTTATTTTATTCAGTTTACTGAGGTCTGCTTCATTAACAAGTACCCTGTCATCAAGAGCATTAAGTTTACCTTCATGCTTTTCTAATACTTCCTTCAGGGAATCGATCTGCTGTGTTTGGGAGTAACCGTAAATTGAGATCACCGTGAAAAGTCCAATTGTTAAAAGTTTCTTCATATTAATTCAGTTAAGTTTTATTGAGTTTTCCATGGTACAAAAGTGATATATCAATATTACACCGTGATTGCAAATAGATTAAGTAATTGTTACAAAAGAATTGAATATGATATTGGCCTACAGACCAAGAATTTAGAAAACTTGAATTAGTGAAACTCAAGTAAGGAACTTTAGTACTTATTAGAATCACAATTAGTATCTGGCGACAATGGATTGATGGTGACAGAAACGATTTAATAACCGTAACTTATCATCCTTGATACCTTCACTATATTAGGGCAATATACCATTTGAATATATTCCCGAGGTGTGAAAATATTCAAGGCAAATTTGTGAGGTAAGGAACCATGATTGGTCAATCAATTTTCACGGCATAACCTACGCTCACGACGAGAGCTCCGGAATTGTTTTTACCGTTAACAGGATTTTTCTGAATATTCAGAAAACCATAGTATCCCTTGATATCCAGGAAGAGGTTTCCGTTGCCAAGGTTCTGACCGACGCCTAACCCGCCGTTTATTCCAAAATTAAATTTTTTGATATCAGAAGTAATATTTGTATTGGCGTCAAAACTTTGAGCAGGAAGAGGGATATACTGATCAGGATTCTGAGGATTTGGAATCATTAACACTGTTCCGTTTTTATCTGTAAATATTGAACTTGTTCCCGACGTTTTGTTACGGGCATTCAGCAGATAGCCGGCATATGGTCCTGCATCTATATAGAATCTTTGAGAATGGGTTTGCAAAAACACATATTTAGCAATGACCGGGACTTCAATATAATTCAGAATAGCATCACTTTTAAAATTAGCATAAAAGGGCACCCCTGTTGGCAAACCCGGCACTGCTCCGTCATATAGTGGTTGAATTCCATTTTTTCGGCCACCCTGGCTGGCGTAGTTTACCTCAATCTGCAATGCGAACTTTTTAGTTAGTTCATCGGATGCCAGAACTCCAAAATTAAATGCAGACCGGCTTTTCCAACCCTTACTTATTTCGTTGTTACCACCACTCAGTTCAGGTAAGCTCCAGCCACCTTTTGCACCGAGATAAAAAGCCTGAGCATTAAGAGTATTTAATCCGGAAAAAAATGAACCAACTAAAGTGATAAAAAGTGTTGCTGCAATAAAGTTGATTATCTTCTTAGGAACATTTGTTTTAGTCATAATTAAAAGTTTTAAATGTATAACAAGGAATAAACAAGTACTTCGGGCATTTTGTTGATCAAATACAAGGTTTACATTTATCATAAAAATAATATTTTGATAATAATTCTCCTAATTATATCCTTTTGGTGTAATATCCTCCAGCATTTGGGAATGAGAAAACTTTTTAATGTTCAGACAGAAAATGGCAATTTAATTTCTATCTTTATTGAAAGTATCTCCTACGCATGATATAACGGATCAAAAGAAAAAACCCGCTGAATTATCATTAATGACCATACCAAAAGCACATCCTTTTCTAATATCGATTACCAATGTTATATATTGAACCACTGTATATTAAGTTTAATTTAAAATCAATATTTTCATGAAGTCAGCCAGAATACTTTTTTTTGCTTTATTTTCTATCCTTTATTCAGGTAGCTTAAAAGCACAGGTATTTGCAGGAGGAAATTTTAGTCTAACAAGCTCCAGTGAAAGTACCTCAAACGGAACAACAGCCACCGACGGACCCTCCTCACTGGGTTATAGCATATTGCCCAAACTGGGGATATTTTTATCAGAAAAATTTGCCGCAGGCATCTCACTGGAATATTCATCGAACCAGTCCAAAACGCCTTCCAATTATTTGACATTGTCTAAATCTTCCACTTTGGGTTTCAGTCCTTTTATACGATATTATGCAGTAAAGTTTAGTAAATTTTCTGTATTCGGACAGGGATCCGTAGGTATGTCAATTTCAAATTCAAGTACTAAGGTTGGAGGAGTATTGAATGACGGACCAAAAACTACAAGGTATTACGTGACTTTTTATCCGGGTCTTGCTTATGACCTGAACGAAAAAATTTCTTTAGAAACATCACTGAATTTTTTAAGCTTCAATTATAATTATATGACCTCTAAATCAGGTTCTGATAAAGATAATTCGTCAACCTTCAATATAGGAGCAGGTCCAGGGCAAATATTTACTGTTGGCAATATAACTGTTGGGGCAATAATAAAATTTTAGCTGCTCTTGTTTTCAGCGTTGCAACACCCAAATTATTATCCTAAATGGATATCATTTGATATTTCCAAAAACATGTTTGCTAATGAATTGAATTTAAATCATATAATATAATATAATATTACGGTGCACTGCACCTTTATCATCTACGACAAACTTTTAACTACAAATATTATGGTGCTCCGCACCTTTTAGTCTGCTCTACAATCATTTACATACAAAAAGTTCGAAGTTCAGCACTTTTGGCCTAAGACAAAGCAGCAGAGCTGCAAAATATTTGTAGGGACACATTTGAAACACATTACCATAGGTGCAGAGCACCGCAATATTTGATCCCATATATGTTTCTTGTACAAAGGAAGAATATCAGAGAAATTATTTTCTTCCGAACAGCCTCCTGAAAAAGGATTTCTTCTTCATTTCATTACGCCTGTTAGCTTTTTCAAGCGGAGTCTTATCTCTTTTGAAAAGGTCTTTGACATTCTCAAGAAAATTTTTGTCTCTGTAATCAGGACAATCAAATTCTTTTTCCAATTCCGGAAGTAATTCAGGAAAATGTGAAATAAGTTGTTCCCTTAATCCGGCGTTTGTTTGTATTTTTTCTAAAGTCAGGCCTATCAAAGGTAAGGCAAGTGTACTGCCCGAGCCATTGGAACCCGATGAAAAATGAACAGATGGTAATGATGCCCCTACCCTGCTGACTATTACCAGTGAAGGATTATAAGCTACAAACCAGGCATCTGCGTAATCCTGAGTTGTTCCTGTTTTTCCGGCTAATGGTATGTTTATTCCATAGACTGAGCCCAACGGACTGCCGGTTCCCTCCCTGACTGCTTTTTGTAAAATGGAATTCATCAGTATGCATGTTCGTTCAGAAAGCACACTGACTTTAGCATCTTTGAATTCATTTTGCCAGATAACTTCTCCATCGGAACTCTTAATTGACACTATGTTTTGCGGAGTGATTTTAAATCCTCCGTTTGCAAATGAGGCATAAGCCACGGCAAGTTCCTTAATATTTGATTCTGCAGTCCCCATAGCGAGTGACGGAGTGTTATCCAGGGTGAAAGAAAATCCCATTTTTGTCCATAAGGAATCGAGACTATCAAACCCTATTTTTAGAAACAGGTTAAGTGTTGGAATATTCATTGAGTGAACTAAAGCTCCTGTGAGCGTATATTTTCCTCCATAGGTATGGTCATAATTTTCAGGACTCCAATCCGTTGGACCTGATATAACAATGGAATCATTATCAAGGTAATAGCATGGCTTGATTCCCTCTTCAAGGGCCTCAGCGTAAAGGATGGGTTTAAACGTAGAGCCCATCTGTCTCCTGGCAAGAATCTGATCATAAGGCTGTGTCTTGAAATCAATACCTCCAACCCAGGCTTTGACTGCTCCTGTAGCAGGATTTATTGCCAGTAATCCTGCCTGTAACATCTTTATTGTTAACTTAAGGCTATCCACAATCGAGATTGAATCGGAATAAGAGCCATTCCAGTCAAAGATCTGCCTCAGACCAACTTCATTAGCTCTTTCTGTGAGTTTAAGTTTTTTCAGTTCATTGCCTGCCAGTACTCCAATAATTTTTTTACCTGAAGAACTTTCATATTGCTGGTTCAATTTTTTTTGCATCAAAGAAAGATGATCATGGAATGATTTATTGGCAATCTCCTGGAGTGTAAGATTCAGGGTAGTTGTTATTATAAGTCCATCCTCTTCAATATTCCATTTTTTACCAGTCTCTGAAAAAATGTTTTGAAGAATCTGCCTTGAATCATTTTTTACCTGATAAAGGAAATAATCAGCCGGTCCTCCAGATTCAAGGTTAGCATAGTTCAGAATTAATGGCAATTTACTCAGGGAATCTGCTTCCGGCTTTTCCAGATACTTATATTTATTCATCTGACTCAAAACCACATTTCTTCTGTTTTTTGCATTTTGGGGATTTAGTCTGGGATTAAATAGATTATTTGCTTTAAGCATGCCAACTAATACTGCGGATTCTTCAATACTAAGAACTTCTACTTTCTTATTGAAGAAACGCCGTGAGGCAGCTTCGATGCCAAAAACGTTCTCACCGAATGGTACCGTATTCAGGTAGAGTGTTAGAATTTCATTTTTTGTCAGTACTTTCTCAAGACGGTGTGCCAGCAGTGCTTCCTTTGCTTTGTTTATGAATATGGCAAATGGCCCTGTATTCTTCCTGCCAAACATATTTTTTGCCAGTTGCTGGGTGATAGTGCTTCCTCCTCCAGAGCTTTGTCTGTTAAAAAGAACCGTCTTAAACAGAACCCTGAACAGACTCCTGGAATCAACACCCTTGTGTTCATAAAAGCGGGCATCCTCTGTTGCTATCAATGCATTAACCAGGTAAGAAGGAATCTGATCATATGAAATATTTGTCCGGTTTTCAGTATAGATCTTCCCGATCAATTCGCCGTCCTGCGATAATACCACAGATGCTGTGGCATTCTTAAAGTTCTGTAATTCCTTTTTACTCTGAAGGTTTCTTAATGCTCCCAGATATACTGCCAATATAAAAACAACCGGAATAAGCACGGTAATTATAGCAATCCAGAGTATTTTTTTCCAATGCTTTTTCATTATCACTGTCAAAGATACAAGAATGATCTGACTTAGCCTGCCATATCTTTTATTGAATGCCAATACTGCAATCAATCCTGTCCATGCTGAATGAATCAAAATGAACAGGAATAATATTTTCATGATCAGACCAGCCTGCCATGGAAAAGATACTTACAAATCCGGGTTTTATGTTAAAATCTCCTTTTGCAACTTCTTTGAATGTAAAGCTTTCGCTTGAGCCTGCTGTATATAAGAACCGGAAATGTGTCCCATTTTTCTCGATCTTAAGTGCAGAATTTGCCAGGTTCTTTTGAATTAAGCTTTTGTTGGCAGGCTCGAGGCTGAAAAGTGTAAACTGAGCTATTTCCTCAGGCTTGCTCTTTGATCCGCTTTCGGATGAACTTATTGCCTGAATAATAATCTCCGGAGGCTTGTTATAGCCTCCGAAAAAATCATTGTAAGAAATGGATAGCCTGATCATTTTACCGGAGAAAGTTGAATCCTCCGAGAGTAGAATTCCTGCCTGCTGCCAGTTCTCTCCCGGAATAAAATTTGTCAGGTGGATTTCTACCACAAAGCAATCCAGGTCAATTTTTCTCATCAGGAGGTTCCTTATTACTGCCCGGTTTTCGTCAAGAGGCCAGTTATCACCCCTCAAAGTATATAATGTCAGATGACCAGGTAAAACATTTCTCTTATTCCACGATGTTGTATCGGGAGACTTAACAAACCATCCGTTTTTTAATAAGGAATCGGATGTTACAGAATTGAAATTATCAGTAAAAATGCCCTTCGCTTCTTTTTCATTTATTACTTTAAATAAATAAAATCCTAAGACTATAGCCAATCCGAAAATGTAAAGAAATGATGATTTTTTAAGGCTGGTTATAAAGTTTTTTTTCCTTGATAACTTGTCTGCATATCTGCTCCTGTACTGAAACCAGTAAGGGTAATCACTTTCATCTTCCTGACGTTTGATTTCATCTGTATAAGGTGCATCCAGAACATACCTCGCTAAAGTATCGAGTGTTGCTATGGATGGATTTTCCCGTTTTGCCTCTTTATTTTTTTCCGGAGCGATATACAACGAATAGTTCTTCAGACTCTTCGCACCAATCACAAGTCCGGTCTGATCAAATATTTTACTGGAAAGGTGTTTGCTGTCGGGTTCGGAAAGAGGCGAAGATATCCGATATCCAAAGCACTTTTCACAAGTCTCTCCAAACAGACTTTTAAAAACAGGTTCGTCCAAATCATTCATTTTTATTCAATATTAATTCCGAATACTTTCCGGCAAGATTTCCATGATAATTCCACCACTTTCCGTCGGAATTCCGTCTTCTCTCAATATTCCAGGATAGTTTTATGCTAAAATTTATAAATGCTCAAAATTATGAAATATTTGCTATGTTGTGCCCTGATTTTGCTGACGGGAAATCTATTATCCCAAAACATACAACTCCATTATGACTTACGGCATTCACTTGATCCGAATCTGAATCTGAAAAACTTCCCTGCATTCAGCTTTGAATATTTTAAAAATATCGATACGCTTGACCATGGATCTTTTCTGTTGAAGGTCGATTCGCCAAAAAACGGATTCTCTGCCGGTTCGAAGATTAATGTCTATTATCACCTGTTAAGCGATAACAGTCAGATTCAATTTTATCCCACTTTGGGATTAAAATATCAGTTTTAAAGAAGAGTGATTATTCACCAGCAGTTCAGTATCAGAATCTGAGACTCAAGTTCAGTCTTCAAACTACATCAACATAAGCTTTGGGGATGACTGAGAAACTGCATAAAAAAGTTTCTCCACGCTAAAAGCGGGGCAGGCTCTCCTTTTAAACTTTTCTTTATTCATATCTTTATTGGGAATAATACTTTCGAGAATTTGTTCAGACCTGGGAGATCCCTCTTTTTTCCACAGATAGTGTTTCTGTAAAATAATTAACTTTTTTTGTGGAAAAATTCGGAATAACACCGATTTTAAAGGTGGACAAAGGGGAAGGAAGCAGCGGCGATTCAATTGTCATTTTATCAGAAAAACAGCTTCCGGTGAATTGCCGCTACTTCCTTCCCCCAATACACACAATAAACATTGTCATCCCTGTAGATGTTACATA
>PMIL01000149.1 GCA_003157075.1 Bacteroidales bacterium
CTGGTTTTCCATAAATGTCCGGTAAACCGACATGGTGACTGTAATAAGTATTGTTATTACTATCAGCCAGGTAATAAGACTGGATGCATTTCTTCTCATCTCCTTTAAAAAAAGGTTCCTGTTCATTTGGCCGGTTTCTTAACTTCTGTAATAATGGAGGAATATTTCATCGAGTGATGGTTCTTCAATTGTGAGATTAATCACTTTCATTCCTGAAAGAAAGACAATGAGCTCATTTATGTTGCCCGAGTACATAAAAGATATTTTACAGCCAGGCAGATTAATGAAATTTTCAATTCCAGTGAGAATAAACATCTCCTTATTCAGAGTCTTTTCAGACTCGATAGTAACTTTTTTCAATTGTTTTTTTCTGAGGTTGTCTATCTCTTCAATCTGAATAATCTTTCCACCCTTAATAATTGCCACTCTTTTGCAGAGCATTTGTACTTCGCCAAGTATATGTGAAGAAAAAAAGATAGTCATCCCTTTCTGATTTTCAGAACGAAGCAGTTCAAAAAAAACTGATTGCATCAGCGGGTCAAGACCTGTTGTAGGCTCGTCGAGAATGAGAAGTTTTGGATTGTGCAGAAGGCTCTGAATAATCGATACTTTCTTTCGGTTGCCAAGGGAGAGATCCGTAATTTTCCGGTTGAGGTCGAGTTCAAACAGTCCCGACAGATCAGTTATCCTTTGTTCTCCGTTCCTGATCCCATAAAAGCTTATACAATAGATCAGAAACTCCCGTACATTCATTGAAGAATATGCATTCGCATCAGAAGGGATATATCCGACCTGTGTTTTTATTCTTTTTGTTTCCTTAATAACATCCATTCCCATGATCCTCGCACTTCCGCCCGATGGAAAGATCAGGTTCATCAAAATCCGGATTGTTGTTGATTTGCCGGCACCGTTGGGTCCAATAAAACCAAAGATCTCTCCTTCGTTTATTTCAAGATTGATATGATCAATACCCCGGGCCTTCCCGTAGGTTTTTGACAGGTCGTCAATATCAATCATCGGAATGCTCATAACAGGTTAATTATTTCTTGGACCGTTCTGAGAAACAGTTACCTATTTCAAATATAGTAATTATTGTAATGATTTGGTTAAGTATTACAACTTGACATTCTCTGTGTAACTCTGTGATCCTCTGTGGAGCTCTGTGTAAGTTATTGCTTTTCAATTACACAGAGGGGCACGGAGAAGCACGGAGTACCACAGAGACATTATTTATAATAGAACTTCTCTTTGCTGATCTCTACCAGGAATCTGCTCGGGTATGACAGGAATGCATTATAGGTTGAAACATATGAAGGCATTGTTATGATAAGATCCTGCCTGGCGCGGCTGCAGGCAACATAAAACAAACGCCTTTCCTCCTCAATCTCTTCAATATTATTCAGGGCCCTTACTGATGGAATCAATCCATCAAGCGCATGAGGAATGATAACACTGTACCACTCTAACCCTTTAGCTGAATGTATGGTGGAAACGGTCAGCGGTTTATCCTCCGATTCATCGATGAGAGGCGTTGTTTTGTTACCAAATTTCTTTGACGGTGGATCAAGGGCAAAATCTGTCAGGAATTTATCCAGTGAATCATATCTTGATGAAAGGTCAGTCAGAACACTGATATCAAGTAATCTTATCTGGTAGTCCGATTCAGTTGCCTGGAGGATTGGCGCATAGTATTCCATAATAATCTCAATTTTTCTTGATATTGAGAGTTTATTGTCACTGGCATTCGTAATCATTCCGGTGAGCTGGCTAAGTCCTTCCGCAAATTTTGTGTGTTCAAAGGAATTTTTTGAAAGACCATTGTCAGAAATTATCTTCTCAATAATTTTACGTGCAGTGACCAATCCTACACCGGGGATGTACTTTAAAATTCTGTGCCAGGCTACGACGTCATACGGGTTTTGAATTATTCTTAAATAGGATATAATATCTTTCACATGTTTTTTTTCGTTGAAGGCCAGCCCGCCTACTGCTATGTAGGGGATGCTTCTCCTGTTCAGTTCGATTTCGATATACCTGGCATGCCAGAATGCCCTGACCAGGATGGCGATCTGGTTAAGTGCAATGCCCTTTTCCCTGTATTCAATTATCTTATCAACAATGAATTCAGCCTCCAGCTGTTGATCGTAAAATTTTCTGACAACGGGTAACGTATCGTACAAAATACTGGAAAAGAGATGTTTTTTATAACCTATCCGCGCATTATCAATAATGTCGTTTGTGAAGTCAAGTATTTTCTGGTTGCTCCTGTAGTTTTGTTCTATTTTGACAACCTTACAATTCGGGTATTTTTGAGGGAACCTTAAAATATTCTCATAATTTGCACCTCTGAATGAATATATACTCTGAGCATCATCACCAACAACCAGAACATTCCCTGAACCCTCCGAAAGGTACTCCACAATTTCTTTTTGCACCACATTCGTATCCTGATATTCGTCTACCATAATAAATCTGAATTGATTATTAAGTTTCCTTCTGAAGCTCAGATTATCACGGAGAGAATTCCTTAACACCTCCATCAGATCATCATAGTCAAATATTCTGCAAATTTTCTTATATTTTTCGTAGCCCTGATTTATGAGTTCGAGCTGATCGATAAACTCGGTCAATCCTGAAAACTCATTCTGAATCACCTGTCTGATTGTCAGATTTCTGTTACGGGCTGAAGAAATTATTTCCTGGATCCTGTTTTTCTTTGGAAAGGCTTTCTCCTTTTTTTCAATTTTAAGCTCAGATTTTATAAGGTCGATGGTATCTGCCGAATCTTCTGAATCTATAATCGTAAAATTTGAAGGAATGCCGAGAAGGTTGGCATTTTTTCTTAAGATGTAATTTGAGAAAGAGTGAAATGTACCTCCGAAAACTTTCTGTGCTTTATTGTCATTAAGCAAGCTCTGCACTCGTCCTATCATTTCACTGGCTGCTTTCCGTGTAAATGTTAAAAGCAAAATTTCACCAGGATCAATTCCGTTTTCCAGCATAAAAGCCACCCTGTGAACTATTACTCTTGTTTTGCCGCTTCCTGCACCGGCAATAACCAGTACCGGTCCGTTTATTGTGATAACAGCTTCAAGCTGACTTATATTAAGTTCTTTTTTATAGTCTATTCTATAGGTTTTTGTCAGTTCAATGTTTTCATTCTCAGTAGACCTTATTTCGATCGATTTAATTATAGACTTCAGTTCTTCAATCTTTTTAATTGTTTGTTCAGTTAAATCAACTTCAGGAAAATCGGAAAGAGATATGGTTGTAAGGTCGGTTACCGGCAGTTCTGAATAATTTGAAGATTTTAGCTTTTGCCTTAGTGCCAGGTCGCCTACCAGATCGAGGAATGCACCGGAAGAGGTTTCATCCTTTTGAATTTCTTTTTCAGATTTGACATAGGATTCTTCTTCAAAAGCTGAAATTGCTTTTGTTTTTTTATTTGTGTTTCCCAAAAATCTGTCCAGAATTGACATTGTCAGTTTCAGTTAAGCTGTAAAGTTAATCAATATCAATATTGAAATTTTGAATGTTGAAAAGTTGAAAGTATTGAAAGTGTTGATATCAGTCAATTTTGGTATATTCACCTGTAAATAATATGGAAAATATACTTCTGAGCAAAAAGGATCAAACTGAGTTAAAAATTAATACGCCTATTCGAAGAGGCATGGATTAAAAAATCATTTTATGATAAAAAATATTTTACCGGTTGTTCTCCTCTGTTTTGTAAATTCAGTATCCTCACAGCCTGTTCATTTGAATCCGGTCAATCCACATTACTTTGAATATAAGGGTAAACCTGTAATATTGATTACAAGCGCCGAGCATTATGGGGCACTGATAAATCTCGATTTTGACTACATCCGTTACTTCAACGCCCTGAATGAACAGGGGATGAATAGTTCCCGTGTTTTCAGCGGTTCATATATCGAACGTGAATCAGATATAAGCTGGATGTTGTATAGAAATACTCTGGCTCCCCGTCCAAACAGATTGATTGTCCCATGGGCCAGAAGCAGCGATCCTGGATATTCCGGCGGGGGTAATAAGTTTGACCTTAATAACTGGGATGATAATTATTTTCGGCGGCTAAAAGATCTGATTGCACAGGCAAAAGTCAGAGGAATTTTTATAGAACTTACACTATTCGGAAACCAGTACAAAGATTCTATCTGGGCAAATAGTCCTCTATATCCGTTAAATAACATTCAGGGTGCCGGCCCGTCAGGCTTAAAAAGTTTTCTGGTATTTCAGACATTAAATAACAGACAACTCCTTTCATATCAGGAATCTCTTGTGAGGAAAATAGTCACCGAACTGAATTCATTTGATAATGTCTATTATGAAATATCCAATGAACCATATAATGATGTTTTAGACTCTGCAGCTGTTGACCTCTGGAATTACCACATGGTTAAGCTTATAAAGGAAACAGAGAGTAAGCTTCCAAATAAACATCTGATAGCTACATGCTTTTCAATAATCAATAATCGGGATGTTTCCATTGCCAATTTTCACTATGTGCATGTACCAAAAATGCAATCCTTCGAATGGCTCCTGTCCCTGAACAAGGTCATCAGCATGGATGAAACATTGGGTTCAATTATTCATTCCAACGTCAATGATACCAGGCTGGAAGCGTGGGATCATATATTACATGGCGGAGGAGCGTATAATAACCTGAGCTGGGAATATGAGCCCGGCAAGGAAGCGGGAACTGATAGTGCTAAAATTATCAGAGAGTATCTGCAAGTCCTTCAGAGGTTTATGGGTGGGTTTGATTATATTCATATGGTGCCGGATAGTAAGATATTACAGGTTAGACCTGCGAATTCAACTATCAGAGCCTTGTGTGAACCCGGGAAGCAATATGCTATTTATCTGAATCACAGCACTCTTAAAGGCCCTAATGAAGGGGAAGTCTGGGGTTATCATTCTCTGAACGGAACATATAAGGACACTCTGGTGATTAATATTCCGGCTGGATCCTATTATGTCAGATGGCTGAATCCATCAACAGGTATTTTTTATGCCGGCACTGATCAGATTATACAGCATAAAGGAGGCAAAATGCAATTAGCTACTCCCGGTTTTGTGACAGATATAGCGCTGCAGGTAAAAAAGAAATAAAGAAATCTAGAAATCCAGAAATAAAGAAATAAAGAAATGAAGAAATTTGTTTTGAAAAAGATCACGATGCCAGGCAGCTATTTATTATCAGGACTGATATTCATCCTGATTATTGGGAATTCGTGTGGAAATAAAACCCCAAATAGCACGGAAACAAAATTTGAACCCATTTCGTTTACCCCGGAATATTACCTTATTAATGGCAAACCCGCCTATCTCTACAGCGGAGAATTTCACTATTTCAGAGTTCCGAAAAAGGATTGGAAACGCAGGATGCAACTTTTTAAGGAAGCCGGTGGTAACTGTCTGGCTACTTATGTTCCATGGATTATCCATGAACCCGAAGAAGGCAAAATTTTATTCGGAGATACGGATATCCGTGATCTCGAAGAGTTTATAAAAACTGCACAAGAGGTTGGTTTGTACCTGATTGTGAGACCCGGACCGTATCAATATTCCGAATTAAGGAATGCAGGCGTACCTGAATGGATTACTGCCAAGTATCCTCAGACAAGGGCTCAAAACTTTGATGGAACGTATGCTACAGCTATTTCTTATGTTCATCCCATAGTTCTTGAAAAAACAGCAAAATGGTTTGAAAAAGTATGCGCTGTTTTTGAAAAATATACAACCGAAAAAGGAGGCCCTATTGCCATGGTTCAATTAGACAACGAAAGTGCAGGTATTCATCTTTGGGATGCAGGCATGGATTATAATAAGGAATCAATGGGCTTTGGCAAACCTGATGGACGTTACACAATATTTCTTAAAGAAAAGTACGGATCAATTGAAAAATTAAACCTTGCCTATAATACTAAATGCAAAGCATTTGAGAAT
>PMIL01000282.1 GCA_003157075.1 Bacteroidales bacterium
CGGATGTGTCGTAATTTGTAGCCGATCAAGACTTAGGATCTTGTGTCTTCGTTACGTTGGGGTTCGAGTCCCTTCATCCGCACAAAAATGTCAAGCCGCCCCAAACCTCTTAAAAAGTGCGTTTTGGCGGTTTTTTTAACTGGGCAATAAACAACAACTAATATGAATGTTACCAAAGAAAACATTGACGATCTGAATGCTGTATTAAAGGTTAAGATCGAAAAGGCTGATTATGAAGACAAGGTTGAGACAGTATTAAAGGATTACAGGAAGAAGGCAACTATAAAAGGATTTCGTCCGGGAATGGTCCCCATCGGCCTCATAAAAAAAATGTACGGGAGAGCTGTTCAGATTGATGAAATCAATAAAGTTGTCACTGATAACATCCAGAAGTATCTTACTGACGAGAAACTGGAAATTCTTGGCGATCCCCTTCCAAAACCTGATGAACAGGAAACAATCGACTTCGATACACAGGAGGAATTTACCTTTTCATTTGAATTGGGTCTGACTCCCCAGGTTGACCTTAAACTCTCTAAAAAGAATAAAGTCAACGAGTATGATATAGTGATCGATGCAAAGATGAGGAAAGACTATCTTGAAAACTATACCCGTCGTTATGGTGAATTAAGAAAAGCAGATCTTACCGAAGAGAAAGATGTAATAAAGGGGAAGATTGAAGCAATTGATAATGAAGGCAATTTAATTCCCGAAGGACCTTCAGTTGACGATACCTCACTTGGCATTGACATTATAAAGGATAACAAGATCAAAGAAGATTTCATCGGCAAAAGTGTCGGCGATTCTATTGACTTCGACATAAAAAAAGCTTACCCTAACGATACTGAAATAGCAGGAATCCTTCATAAGAAAAAAGAAGAAGTTGAAAATCTTGAAGGGAACTTCAGGTTTACTGTTAATGATATAAGCAGATTTTATCCTGCTGAGGTTGGACAAGAACTGTTCAACAAAATCTTCGGAGAAGGTGTGGTAAACTCAGATGAGGAATTCATGAAAAAGATCGAGGAAGAGATCAAAGCCAATCTCAAACGTGAGAGCGATTTTAAACTCATGATGGATATTAAGGCCCTGGCAATGGAAAAAACTGATTTTCAGCTTCCCGAGGAATTCCTTAAAAAGTGGCTTCTCAGGGTTAATGAAAAAACTACAGAAGAACAGATCGAAAAAGAATTTGACAGTTTCAGAAAAGATCTCAAATGGCAGCTTATAAGAAACAAGGTTGCCCGTGATAACGAGGTGAAGATAACCGAGGAAGAATTACAAAAAGAAGCAGAAAACATTACAAGATATCAGTTCCAGCAATATGGTCTGTTTTATGCCACCGATGAGCAGATTGCCAATTATGCAAAAGAAACTCTCAAGAGAGAAGAGGATGCTAAAAGAATTGCAGACAAGATACTCGAGGAAAAGGTTCTTGTCTTCTTGAAAGATATGGTAAAGCTTGAAAGCAAAGATGTTACAGTAGAGGAATTCAATAAGCTTTTTGAATCGTAATCAACGCTTTGCGATCATATATTTTTATTTTACTATCTTTGCATGTTAATTTTTAATTCTGAAAACATGAATATTCGTGACGATTTTGGAAAGTTTGCAAGAAGTAAACGCGGAATAAGCACTACAGGCTTGCATAAATACGCTTCGGTTTATAATGACAGTTATATTTCACCAACAATTATAGAGGAGCGGCAATTAAATGTTGCTTCAATGGACGTCTTTTCACGCCTTATGATGGACAGGATAATTTTTCTTGGCTTACCTATTGATGATTATGTAGCTAACATTATCCAGGCACAATTATTATATCTCGATTCATCTGATCCCGGAAAAGATATTCAGATCTATTTCAATACTCCGGGAGGATCAGTACATGCCGGACTCGGTATATATGATACAATGCAGTATATCTCGGCTGATATTGCCACAATCTGTACGGGGATGGCGGCTTCGATGGGTGCAGTCCTCCTTACAGCAGGTAAAAAGGGTAAAAGATCTGCATTGAAACATTCACGGATTATGATCCATCAGCCGGCGGGCGGATTTGAAGGTCAGGCTTCTGATATAGAGATCCAGGCAAGGGAAATCCAGAAACTGAAAAAGGAACTGTATGAAATAATCGCATTTCACTCAGGCAATCCACTTGAAAAAGTTGAAAAGGATTCTGACAGAGATTATTGGATGACATCCCAGGAAGCAAAGGATTATGGGATGATTGATGAGATCCTTGTGAAAAATGTAAAATAAGTGAAAATGGATAAATGTTCATTTTGTGGCAGAACGAAGAAAGAGGCAAATATGCTGATTGCCGGTCTCGAAGGCCACATCTGTGACCATTGCATTGAGCAGGCTCACAGTATAATGAACGAAGAACTGGGCAGTAAAAAAAATGTGCAGTTTGATACTATCAATCTTCTTAAACCTACCGAAATAAAGAATTTTCTCGACCAGTATGTCATTGGTCAGGACATGGCTAAAAAGATAATCGCGGTAGCTGTATACAACCATTACAAAAGGTTGATGCAAAAGCCTGATGCTGAAGATATTGAAATAGAGAAGTCAAACATTATCCTTGTTGGTGAAACAGGTACCGGCAAGACTCTTCTTGCCCGGACTGTTGCAAAAATGCTGCATGTACCCTTTACAATTGTTGATGCAACGGTTTTAACCGAGGCCGGCTATGTTGGGGAAGATATTGAGAGCCTGCTAACACGATTACTGCAAAATGCAGATTATGATGTTAAAGCAGCCGAGAAGGGCATCGTTTTTATTGACGAAATTGACAAAATTGCGAGGAAAGGTGACAATCCATCTATTACCCGTGATGTATCCGGAGAAGGGGTTCAGCAGGGTCTTCTGAAATTGCTGGAAGGTTCTATTGTAAATGTGCCGCCTCAGGGAGGAAGGAAACATCCTGAACAGAAAATGATCCCGGTAGATACAAAGAATATTCTTTTTATCTGCGGTGGGGCATTTGAGGGAATTGACAAGAAGATTGCACAACGCCTTAATACCCAAATTGTTGGCTTTGGCGCTTCAAAAATCCGTGAGAAAGTGGATAAGGACAATCTTCTTCAGTACATTGCTCCGCAGGATCTCAGATCATTTGGCCTTATCCCTGAAATAATCGGAAGACTGCCAATCCTCACCCACCTGAATCCTCTTGACAGGGCAGCTCTCAGGGCAATTCTCACTGAACCTAAAAACGCCCTTGTGAAACAATATATCAAATTGTTCAAAATGGATAATATTGATCTCACTTTTGGTGATGGAGTCCTTGATTACATTGTGGATAAGGCAATTGAATTCAAATTAGGCGCCCGAGGACTGCGGTCAATATGTGAAACCATTATGCTGGATGCAATGTTTGAAATGCCATCAATAGAGACGAACGAACTTGAGATAACAATCGACTATGCAAATCGTAAGCTTGAAAGAATTAATCTCAAGGTTCTGAGAGCATCATAATGAAATAAGTAGGGACGTTGCATGCAACGTCCCTACTTATTATAATTATGGTCCTTACCTGTTCCAAAAATTCCGGTGCTTATTCTTGAGAAGTATCTCTTTCGAAATCCCGTCTTTAGTGACAACTGCTTTTGAATCGCAATCGCCATTGCCATAGTCGAGCTGAACAGGATCTTTCCCGTCTCTTTGGATATTTACGATTCCGCTTACGATAAATCTGCATGCCCTGGTCCAATGCAGAGCCGTTGTTATGGTATTTGTATATGAAACCCCTTCTATGTTTTTTCCGCTTGCTGTACCGGTAATGAGACATTCATCATCCCAGATATTTTTTGTAAGCAGACCTGCTATCCACTCTCTTTGATGATCAACTGTCCGTTCAATAGTTGTGCCGTCGGGGAGGGTCAGTTTACCATCCGTCAGCTTCACCGATATTACAAGGTTCTGATTGCTGTTATATCCCATATTTTCAAGAATTTTTGTTCCTTCAACTTTGATTCCATTGAAGTAATAATTTTGGAATGTGATTGTTCTTTTAGATCCCTGCTGCAGCCGTGGACCGGTGACCTCAATGATGATCTTACCTGAGCGGACATTGTTATTTATACCGGTACAAGATGTTCCATAGTCGACTGTAACCGTTTTTGGCCACAAGTCAGAAGTTGAATGTGTTATAGTAATAGTCGGGCATGAGTCGGAAAGGACGGTAAATGATTTTGTATCTAAACTCTTTCCCATCTGGTCAAGAATAATAGTAGCGTTATCGGCAGTATTAAATACATCCTCAAAAACCACATCAGTAACAGCATCATCATCTGCCAGATTAACACTGGTCTGGTCAATAGCTCCCGAAGAATTTGCGTCTTTTTTGCATGATGAGAATGAAAGCATTGTCAAGGCAGTTATCATCATTAAAACTTTTGTTTTCATAAATTATGTTTTAGTTTTTTATTACGATTAACAGACTTTAGATGAAAGGAAATTCCAAAGGTTTAATGTGGAGAAAGAAAAAAAGTGATATGGATAGAAATAAATTGAAATAATGGAACCTTTCCGGGGTTCACATCATCATCAAAGCCTTTTACCTAATATTGGTGGAACCGCTCCGCGATTCAAATTTAGCTAGCCCTCAAACCGCGGAGCGATTTTACCAATTATAGCCGTTAGCCGTATTCAAGCCTAAACCGCGGAGCGGTTTCACCAATAATAGAGGTATTATCGTTAAACGAATTCAAACCCCGGAGGGGTTTCATCTTTATTCTTTCTTTTCGTAAATTGTATATGTATAAGGAATACTCTCTTCACCGTCGGTTTTAAAAACTTCCTTTTCTGTTATTTTCCATATCTTCAGATCGATTTCCGGGAAATAAATATCAGCTGGCGCCTTTTTATGAACATGAGTAATATATAACCGGTCGGCGAAAGGCATGAATTGTCTGTAAATGCTCCCGCCTCCCATAATAAAAATTTCTTCGTTTTTTTCACATTTGCTGAGTGAGTCTTCAATAGAATATGCTGTTACAGCATTTTCAATGTTTTCAGTCTTGTCATCAGTAAGGACAATGTTCCTGCGACCCGGCAGAGGTCTTCTGGGTAATGATTCCCATGTTCTTTTCCCCATAATTACCGTGTTTCCAAAAGTAAGTCTCTTAAACCTTTTCAAATCTTCGGAAATATGCCATAGAAGCTTATTGTCTTTTCCAATTCCCCAATCTTCAGATACAGCAACAATAATTGAAATCATACTTTAAATTTTATATGGAAATATCACCTTTTATATGAGGATGAGATACATAATCTGAAAGAGTGAAATCATCATATCTGAATTTGAGAATATCAGATATATCAGGATTGATTATCATCTTAGGCAGCGGATAGGGTTCCCTTGTAATCTGGAGTTTTACCTGTTCAATATGATTAAGGTAAATATGTGCATCGCCAAGAGTGTGAACAAAATCTCCGGGCTTCAGACCGGTTACCTGCGCCATCATGAGCGTTAACAATGCATAAGAGGCTATATTAAATGGAACTCCAATAAAAATATCAGCACTTCTCTGGTAAAGCTGGCAGGAAAGTTTCCCTCCTGCNNCTTAATTGATGCAATTACATTTTCAAGCTGATCAATACTCTGTCCATCAGCAGAAGGCCAGGAACGCCACTGATATCCATATATCGGACCCAGGTTTCCGTCTTTGTCAGCCCATTCATTCCAGATTCTTACACCATTATCATTCAGATATTTTGTATTGGTATTTCCGGAAATGAACCATAGTAATTCATGAATTATAGATTTTACATGCAGCTTTTTTGTGGTCAGAAGCGGAAATCCATTTTCAAGGTTAAATCTCATCTGATAACCAAACACGCTTATAGTACCCGTCCCTGTCCGGTCTTTCTTTATGGTTCCGGTTTTCATCACATGATCAAGCAGATCAAGATATTGCCTCATTCCAGTTGCTTAAAATTTATTATTCTGGTATGATCCTTGCAGCCCATCCTCCTCCGGGAGCAAGGTGAATTTTCATCTTGTCGCCAGATTTTACAGTAGTCTTGAGATGCTTATAGTCTTGTGCAAATTTGTCGGCATTAACTCCGTCTTCAAATATATCTAAAGAATAATTTCCTGCCGGAAGAAACGAAAAATCAAGATTCATGTCGCGTGGGGTCCAGTTGGTGATTGCTCCCACAAACCACTCTTTCCCTGATCTTCTGGCAAGTAAAAGATAATCGCCAACCTTTCCGTCAATTCCATGAATATCATCCCAAACTACTGGAATCTTAACGATAAAATCGGTGGTTTCCTGTTCTTTCATATAATTTGAAGGACTATCCGACAGCATCTGCAACGGACTTTCATAAATAACATACAACGCTACCTGGTGTGCTCTTGTCCCCTGGCTCTCAGGCCTTGTGAATTTCGGTGTAAAATTAACTTTATCCATATTTACCATGGCGCCGGGTGTGTAATCCATAGGGCCGGAAACCATTCTGGTAAAAGGAATTGTAACATCATGATCAGGATTTATGTCTTTGCTCCATTTATTATTCTCCATGCCTTTTACACCCTCACGTGTAAGTGCATTCGGCCAGGTGCGACCAAGACCATCGGGTTTAAAAGCTCCGTGGAAATCAATCAGAAGATGATGTTCAGCCGTTTTCCGTGCAGCCTCAAGATAAAAATTAACAACCTTCTGATCATCTCTTTGCATAAAATCAACCTTAACGCCTTTTACTCCCCATTTCTCATACTGCGCAACTGCTTCATCTATCTTATCCCAGAATGATTTCCAAACTACCCAAACAATTACTCCGACTTTCTTGCTTTCAGCATATTTACACAGTTCTGCAACATTTATTTCCGGAATCTGTTCCAGTACATTTCCCAGCTTATACCACCCCTCATCAAGAATGATATATTCAATCCCGTTCTTCGAGGCAAAATCGATATAGTATTTATATGTCTCATTGTTAATGCCGGCTTTAAAATCAACACCATAAATATTGTTGGCATTCCACCAATCCCATGCTACGTGTCCCGGCTTGATCCATTTTGTATCTGCTATCTTATTCGGCGGAGCCAGTTTATATACCAAATCGCTTTCAAGCAGTTTGACATCACTTGCGGCAATAACAAATACTCTCCAGGGGAAAGTACGGGTCCCTCTTGTTTTTGCAATATAATCTTTAGTGCTGGAGACAAATAGATTCCTGTCACCAACGAGTTTCTCGGTGTCAGGATACTTTGACCATGTTCCGGAGATTTTTCCTGAGCCGCCGCCAACAATCCACATACCTGGATAATCCTCAATGTCTGATTCGGTGACCAGAACATCGACACCATTCACCTGGAAGAGAGTTGGCAGGCTAGCAAGATGTTTACTGGCAATTGTATCAAGTGATGAATAAATAAATGTTCTTTCATTATGCGACATAAAACTGGTTTCCAATGGATACCATGCATGTGATCCTGAAGGGAATGCAAGATCTGAAATTTCATTTTTTACAGTTATCTCCTCTTTCAGTGAGGTCTCAAATCTATATGCAATACCATCATTGTAGGCTCTGAATTGTACGGAGAATCCTGAACTGAATGCGATTGTAAGAACATTGCACTCATCCGGAATCTCGGCCTTTTTATTTGCAACAACAGGTTTGATAATATCATTCACTTTACTGATCACTACTTTTCTGACTTTCTCATTTTCTCCAAGGACCTTGCCACTAGCCAGGATCATTGCGATTTTTGAGTCGGTGAATATCTCCTTGCCTTCCTGTGTTGCTGACCATTTTATTGTCGGACCGACGCTTACAGAAACAGTTATCTTGCTGTCAGGCGATGCGATTTTATAGTCTTTTGCAGAGGAATAAGATACAGTAATCACAAAAAATAAAGCGAGTAATAATGTTTTTTTCATTATGGAAAGTTTTTGATTATTTATTTAAATTTCAGGCAGAAAAGGTTATGCCTTTTTTTTCTTTCTTTTTTCAATCTCATCCCTTACAGCAGCGGCTCGTTCATAATCTTCAGTCTTGATTGCATCATCAATCATCTTATAGAGTTCTTCATCCGAATAAGTGTCATATTTGGTTTTTTCAG
>PMIL01000264.1 GCA_003157075.1 Bacteroidales bacterium
CCACTTCTGCCCCCATAACCGCCTGATTGCCTTGTCATCCCGAGCGTCAGCGAAGGATCTCTTTCTCTTATTACCATACTCTACAGAAGAGACCTTCAAAGAACATCCTTCAATTTAAAAATAATCTAAAATTCATAAATTGTTGTCAGGACACTTACTAAGTGAAGAACCCCTCTCCCATTCTTTATCTCCGTTTTACAGTATTCAGTCCGACCCGATCCATAACCTTATAAACAGGAACAGGATTAAATCCGGTTCCCCATTGAGGTACCAGGTAACGGTCAAAATAATTCCAGAATATCAATCCGTCATTAGACTGAGGTTCAAGCAAATATGCTATAAGATTCCCAAGAGGCTGAGCAGTCCTTACCACAATAGAGCCTGAGGGAAAGTCAATCGGTCCACTTATATACTTTCCATTTATGGTATTTGTATAATGTCCCTGATTCGATCTTGATGCTCCTTGAAGGTCACTTGTTTCAAAACGTAGAACCTCAATTTTTGTATCTGCTGAAAGCTCCTCTATTTTAATACCGTGTATCTTAAGTAAATCAGTTATTGCCGGATCGCGGGTAGTTATTATATAGGCATAGGGAAATTTTATCTTTTTTACAGGATAATAATCAATATAATAGGGAACCAATACATCTTTTTGGCGGTCCGTCCTTATGTAATTCCTTCGACCGTTAACATCGCTGCCGATCTCAGCCTCATAGGTTTTGATTTTTACTTTTTCCGGCAAAGGACGAACATTATACTCAATTGCAAAAGAATCAGTAACAGCCGGATTATTACCACGTGCTATTGTTTTTTTATCAACATCAGCGAGCATGTTTATAATTTCCGATTTATGGGAGGAGGAGTATTCCATCAAAGATTTTATCAGATAATAGCAACCCATAACCCTTGATTTGAAATCTGCATAAACATAGTTTTCGTTAAGGATCCCAAGTCTGTTCCTGATGCCGTAATAGTTACTCATATAGCGTGGTTCAGAAGCATCAAATACCCAGCCTTTCGACGGATCCATCATATCAAAGAACTCACCGTAGAAACAATTTTCTGTTTTATACTTACCGGATAGTGTATTTGATATTTCAGGCATCATCTTATCACGCATATAGTCAATCAGAGAGTTATCGCCATTTGGGTTTACCATCCAGCAGAAAGTTGTTGGCTCAACATGATATGATCCGTCAGTGGTGTGACAATCCATAAATACTGCGGGATCCCATTTATCAAACACATTTCTCAGCACGCCTCTTACTTCGGGTGATTCGGCTTTCATCGCATCTCTGTTCAGATCGAGAAACTGACCGTTGTATCTTACACCTACTCCATTTACCGGACCGTTCTGATATGTTCTGTTAAGAGGGCTTATTTTCTCATTGCCATCAGGATTGAACAAAGGACAAATAAGGAGTATTACATTTTTAAGGATTTCCGGATTCTTTTCCGACAGCAGATCTCTTACGTACATAAGTGTAGCTTCCTTTCCCTCAACTTCACCCGCATGAATATTAGCCTGTATATATATGACAATCCTTTTATCATTAACAAGATCTTTTGGAGACTGAGGCAAGGGATTCCCTATTATCAAAAGAGGTACATACCTTCCTTCAACTGAAGCAGCAATATTTTCTGTTCTGATAAGATGTGATGATTTGAGAAGCTGATCAATAAAAACTCTGACATCATTATAATCTGAAGTTGATTTAAAATCAGATTTTTCGGCAACAGTTTGAAGTTTAACCTGTCCTGATAGATTGCAAATTACAAACACTGATAAAAGCAACGTGATAAAAGGCTTTTTCATATTTACATCCGGGTTAATAAATTAGCTGATAAAAATAGGAATATTTTTGATGGCATGGTCAGTACCTTAAATCCATATTAATATCATTATTAACGAAGCAAGAAAAATGTAAAAAGTAATATAAGTGCCTTCTGTAAAAACCGGCATTCATCAGACGGGTATGAACATTATCGTCATGAGGGTTGTTAAATGGGAACAAAGCCGTATAAGTTTATTTATCACAGTATTCAGGCAGAATAAAACAATTAAATATCAGAATATTATAGAAAGTTGTAGCTTTTTTCAATTTAATTACGTAGATTGCGCGCTTAATTTAAAAAACAGAATAAAATGAACAAAGGAACAGTAAAATTTTTTAATGTATCAAAAGGATTCGGATTCATTAAAGATGCAGATTCGGATAATGAATATTTTGTACATGTATCTGGTCTGAAAGATCAGATTAAAGAAAATGATGAAGTCACATTTGAACTTCAGGAAGGCAAAAAAGGAATTAATGCAGTAGACGTAAGACTAGCTTAGTTTATCCTTATAAAGATTTATTATTCAGCCGGTGATGTAATCACCGGCTTTTTTATTCAATAAGACAGTGAAATTACTGTCTCTTTTTTTCTTCTTTTTTTGCTTTTTTGGCGAGACGTTTTTCTTTCAGACTCTTTGTAGGTTCTTTTTTGTTCTTTGTCTGTTCCTTAGCTTTTTCGTGTGACATGGCTATTTTTTTTAAGTTAATACAAAGGTATTCCAAATATAGAAAAAAAAGGTGCAATGCTTTCAAAGTTTTGCACTACGATATTAACCAGCAGCTATAACATATTTCCGGCATCACGATCCAGAAACCAGCTAAGCTGGCCGTAGACAGGAACAATATAAGAGGCAGGAAAGTTTTGTGCTGAAGGTTTTTGCTTTACTATTTTTTCAACAATCACTTCTTTCTTTTTACCCGTAACAAGAAATGCTACTTGTTCTGCATTGTTTATCACTCTGCCGGTTAGCGTTATTCTTTTCTGCTTTGTAACAGGATGAAATGCCACAGCACAAATCTTATCAGATTCCATCAACTCCATCTGTCCCGGAAAAATTGAAGCAGTATGTCCATCTTCACCGAGGCCGAGCAACACCAGATCAAATAACGGTAATGAGTTTCTCTTCAGGGTATGAGACGCTAATTCCTCAGAATAACGGCGGGCCTCCCTGCCAGGATTCTCTTCACCCCGGATCCTGTGTATGTTACCGGATGGTATTTTAATCCTGCCCAGTAACTTACTCTGTGTCATTCCATAGTTGCTCTCGATATTGTCTGGAGGGACACATCTCTCATCTCCCCAGAATAAATGTACATATTGCCAGGGCACTGATTCTGCATAATTATCACCTAACAGAGCGAATAATAATTCTGGAGTTGACCCTCCGGATAAGGCAACATTAAAGAGTTTCTTTTTTTTTGCTGATTCAATAATCATTCCAGCCATTTCCCCGGCAAATTTCTCTGCCAGCTTCTTTGGTGTTGCGAATATATTTACAATGGTACCCAAGAGTATTGTATATTATTTTTTACCAGAAAGTTACACATAGTTAAAAATCACTGAGTTACACGAAGTTTACCTCGAAGGCCGATTCCCGGATCACGCAATATTTATGCCTCTTCCTTTTTCTTAACCTTTAAGCCTTTGTGCCGTTGTGCCTTTTCGCCTACAATTCACAGTAGAGCTCTTCATCTGCCAGATTTTTACATGGATACCTCCAGGTGAGTCCTTCTCCTTCTATTAGGTCATTCGCATGCTCAGGACCCCATGTTCCCGCAGGGTAGCCAAACATCTTTATTTCCTTGTTATTTGCCCAGGCTTTCTGGATCGGCTCAAGAAACTTCCAGGCAGTTTCAACTTCGTCATCACGTGAAAAGAGAGTGGAATCCCCTTCCATTACATCATGCAGAAGCCGTTCATATGCAGAAGGGACCCTGGTATCAGTAAGCTCTTTATAATGGAAGTCCATATTCACATTTTTTACATTAAATCCTGCTCCTGGTTCTTTCATGTCAAATTTCAGTAAAATACCTTCATCAGGCTGAATCCGTATAATAAGTTGATTTGAAGATAGTTTCCCCGATTGTCGTTGGAACAGATGATGAGGTGTCTGCTTAAAGTGAATAACAATTTCAGTTACACGAGTTGGCAATCTTTTACCTGTGCGCATATAAAAAGGCACTCCGCCCCATCTCCAGTTATTTATGAAAAATTTTATGGCCACATAAGTTTCCGTACGGGAATCTACAGGAACACCTTTCTCGTGACGATATCCGGTAACACACTCTCCGCGGATAAGCGATCCGGTATACTGACCCCTTATAACCTGGCTTGGGACATCTTCCTCCTTAACCGGCTGAAGGGACTGGAAAACCTTTAGTACTTCATTCCGTATAGCGTTGGCGTCCAGAGATGAAGGTGGCTCCATGGCAGTCATTCCAACCATCTGAAGGAGATGATTCTGGACCATATCCCTCAAAGCGCCGGAAGTATCATAATATCCGCCTCTTTCACCAACACCCATATTTTCTGCGGACGTAATTTCAATCCGATCTATATAATTTCTGTTCCACAAAGGTTCAAATATGCCGTTTGCAAATCTGGTAACAAGTAAATTCTGAACCGTCTCCTTTCCAAGGTAATGATCAATTCTGAAGATCTGATCTTCAGTTATGATGTCATGTAAAGTTTTGTTCAGTTTTCTTCCTGACTCCAGATCATAACCAAATGGCTTCTCTATAATAATCCTTCTGAATCCTTTTTCCTGATTTGTCAGTCCCGATTTTGCCAGGTTAACTGCAATAATTTCATACATACTGGGCGGAGTAGCCATATAAAAGATATAGTTGCCTCCTATTCCATACTTATTATCAACATCCTGAAGCATTGATTTAAGCTCTGAATACCCAGTTTCAGAAGAATTGTCCAAAGAATGGTAATAAAGATCTCTGACAAAATCTGAGATCAATGATTGGTCGGTGACCTTTTCTTCAGAATATGAGACGATTGCAGAGCTCATTTTAATTCTGAAATCTTCATTGGAGAGTTTTGTTCTTCCTGCTCCCACAATTGCATATTTCTCCGGCAGGAGTTTTTGAGTCTTGAGAGAGAAAATTGCAGGTATAAGCTTCCGTGAGGCAAGATCTCCTGAGGCTCCGAAAATAATAATTATCAGGTTTCTGGGATTTTCCATAAATATCTGATCATNNTGAATACAGGGAGAAAGTAAAAGTAGTTTGTTTATTAATAGGTTTACAACTTTTTAAATATTTTTCAGTTTTTTATTAATTATTTTATTGTTTTTTGCTACAATCTGAAAGAATAAGTAGTATATTTGTCGCTATATATTAATACAAATGAATAATTTTATATCCATAATATCATTCCTCATTAAAAGGTTAATTGGAACTGACTGAGAATGGTGTTTGATATCGGATTTAGGGATGACCGTTCTCTCAAACACAGAGAACGGTTTTTTTGTATATTACATGAGAAAAAAATTAAGGTGATTATTATGAAAAAAGAACGCCCAAAGCAGCAGGGATTGTACCATCAGGAATTTGAGCATGCGAATTGCGGGATTGGATTTGTTGCACATCTCAAGGGAAGAAAATCTCACTCAATAATAAAACAGGGGCTCGACATACTTACGAATATGACGCACCGCGGTGCTGAAGGAGCCGATAGTAAAACAGGCGATGGAGCCGGAGTTTTAATCCAGGTACCAAGGGATTTTTATCTCATCCAGGGTTATTCTCTTCCACCAGAAGGACAATTCGGAACAGGTCTGGTATTTTTTCCCCAGGATGGTTCTGATGCTGCAAAATGCCAGGCAATCCTTGTTAGAATAATAAATGAGGAAGGTGTTAATCTGATCGGATTTCGTGAAGTTCCACGCAACAATTCTGTAATTGGAGAGATATCACGTGCTGCGGAACCGGAAATTCTGCAGATACTGCTGGGTGCAGATATTCCTCAGGCGGATCTGGAGCGCAAATTATACATAATCAGGAAACGGACAGAAAACACGATTCGTAATTCCGACATTAAGCAAAAAAACTTCTTCTATATACCAAGTCTTTCTACAAAAGTGCTTGTCTATAAAGGTATGCTAACCTCAGCGCAGCTTGGTGAGTATTTTCTGGATCTGAATGATGAGCGGCTTCAAAGTGCGATTGCACTTGTTCATTCCCGGTTCAGTACCAACACATTTCCCAGCTGGGATCTTGCTCAGCCATTCAGAATGCTGGGACATAACGGAGAAATAAATACAATAAAAGGAAACCGGTTCTGGATGGAAGCAAGGGAATCAATCCTCAAGTCAGAGAAACTGGGTGACCTTTCCAGGTTATTTCCTATTATCGAACCTGACAAGAGTGATTCAGCCTCTCTGGATAACGTTCTTGAATTTCTGATCATGAGCGGAAAATCATTGCCATATGCAATGTCAATTCTGATCCCGGAATCCATAAACGATAAAAATCCTATTTCTCCGGAACTAAAGGCTTTCTATAAGTACCACTCCACGTTCATGGAGCCATGGGACGGACCAGCATCACTCATATTCTCAGATGGAAGATATATTGGAGGGATGCTTGACAGAAATGGACTGCGTCCCTCGAGATATGTTATAACAACCAGCGATCTGATTGTGCTTGGCTCCGAAACAGGTGTCCAATCATTTAAACCGGAAGAGATCAGAGAAAAAGGGCGTTTGAAAGCAGGAAAAATGATTCTTGTTGATACCGAGGCAGGTAAAATTTTCTATGATAAAGAACTAAAGGCCAGCCTTGCAGCCGAATTCCCGTACGGAGAGTGGATCCAACAGAACATGGTTAAGCTGGAAAAGATGGAAACCGGTCATACGGAGACTCCGGATATGGGCGATCAGTATGAAAAATATATTACCTCCTTTAATTATTCAGTTGAAGATACTGATAAGATAATCAAAGAGATGGCTGCAACCGGCAAAGAACCTATCGGTTCGATGGGAAATGACGTACCTGTTGCTGTCCTTTCAAGAAAACCATACAGGTTATTCAACTATTTTAAACAGCTGTTCGCCCAGGTTACCAACCCTCCGATTGATCCTATACGAGAGGAACTGGTGATGACTCTGTCGGGTTATCTGGGCTCCCTGCAGCAAAACCTTCTCGAAACATCCCCTGATCATGTAAAA
>PMIL01000255.1 GCA_003157075.1 Bacteroidales bacterium
GGGTGTGGCGCAGTTGGTAGCGTACTACGTTCGGGACGTAGGGGCCGGAAGTTCGAGTCTTCTCACCCCGACAAATGAAAAAGCCTGGCACGAAAGTGCCGGGCTTTGTTTTTCTGAAGCGTGAAAGCTTGCTTTCAAACGCTGAAAGAAAAACAAAGCCCGTAAATGAGCGAAGCGAATGACTGGCTTTTTCATTTAGGTCACTCACTGGAAGTCCGCCATTTTTGCGAATTTATGAAGCAAAAATGGCAATCTTCCCACCCCGACAAATAAAATCAAATGTAGTACAATATCCATTTTCTCGATAAAAGATCTGTATTTTGTGGGCAAAAAAGAGAGAAGTCATGAATGCTCACTCCATTATTTCAAAGTCGGTCATTTACCTTGCACCTTTGCAAGGCTTTACCGATTATTCATTTCGTCAGGCTTTCTGTACTCTCTTTGAAGTTCCCGATCTTGCTTTTTCACCTTTCATCGAAACTCATAAACCGGATCACCGGGCTTATCGTGATGTATTGCCCGATCGAAATAAAGGTATTAGCCTGGTTCCACAGGTTTTGGGAAACAATGCAGATGAGATAAAACAAGTCACTCTACATATCAACGAACTAGGCTATACCCAGGTTAACTGGAATCTTGGTTGTCCTTATCCCATGGTTACAAAAAAACACCTGGGAGCTGGTCTGTTACCTTATCCGCAACAAATAGACACGGTCCTGAACGAACTTTATAAAGACACTACGTTACAGCTATCAATAAAAATGCGATTGGGACTAACTAGTCCTGACGACTGGAAAGCTCTTGTTCCGGTATTTAACAGATACCCTCTTACCGAAGTTATAATACACGGTCGGACCGCCAGTCAAATGTTCAATGGCGAAGTGAACGAATCTGGTTTTCTGGATATGATAAGTCAGTTAGTACACCCGGCCTGTTATAATGGAAACATAAACTCACTTGACAATTTTTTATCACTTTCGCAGCGTATGCCATTTGTGTCGCGATGGATGATAGGCCGGGGATTGATTGCCAATCCGCTTCTTATAAACGAAATAAAAACGAATAATAAGGCTACCCCTCAGGAAATAAAAACAGCCATAAACCGATTGCACGATCAGTTACTCTATCAGAACAGCATCCACCTTAGCGGAGATTCACACCTGATGCATAAAGTAAAACCCTATTGGGAATATTTCGCCAAATCGCTCCCAGACTGCAATAAAGGGTTGAAAAAGATTAGAAAGGCTTCAACATTTAGCGCTTATATCAATGCCTGTAAAGAGGTATTAGGTTAACGCATAGATTTTTGGTGCGAATGGATGCATTGGAAGCTTACTTGTTAAACAAACAATCTCCGGAGTTGATGCAGTGATGAGCATATTATAAAATGTGAATTTCAAAGTTAACTGCAATGTAGATTAACAAGGTATTCCTCTTTCTATTATTTAAACTGAAAAATTGAAACAACCCTTAAGTTATGAACTAATAAAGGTAGGAAAAGACTTTATAGTTAAATTCAGACCATGGTCTTTGGCTTTCCGGGGTATATTCAATTTTGATTTGAATATTGTTTTTCCCGGAGGTATATTCAGCTGGTATTTCAAAATCTGCATCAACCCATAAGGCAACAAATTTGTTTTTACAAACTTCCCATAAGCGTTCGGTTACTGGTTTTTCATCAATCCAGATTTTTGCTATCTGCATTTCTCCATTACTGGTGCGTAATCTTATTCTAACACCTTTATTTTCAGCATCAATTTTTACTTTAAACTGGCTATAGCCTTTGAAAGCTCTTCCATCATCAGAAATACTATCAAGATAAATTTGCTTACCGGGATATACCCCTTTCTTTATTCCCGACCATGTTTCATTTGTAATAGTATAAGAATGTTTTTTTTCAGATGTGGGATTATAAATATCTAGCGAATCTGTAAGTTTCAGGGATGATTTGTTTTTCTCATAATACCAAACAATACTTGCAATATAAAATGGTTCCCAGGTTTCAAACTCCATATCAAGCGCTTGTTCATAAATGATCATATCTGGATAATTTAACCTGTAATAACAGTCGTTTCCGATACAACCATGTGTTGGATACGAATTATAAATATTTGTCCACCATGCGTTGTTATTGTAGTCTTCTTCACCAGTTCCGTAAATATCGGGATAACGTCGATTGTCAATGTAAAAAATCTCATCACCTTCGCATGCATGTCCGCCTTTAGGCATACGTTTTGCCATTCCAATAACATGACCACGTCCTGTTGTTTTTAAACAAGTATATTTGTTTTTAGGTTTCTCACTCTCATGTACTGTGGCATTAAAATAGCCGCATTGCGATTCAATATACATTTTAGGATTATATTGAATTTCAATTTTCATACTATCCGTGGAAACATCTGATTGATTATCTATTTCAATTTTTGCGCTTTTCCAGAAAGGCATTGGAAAATAACAATAACCACTTCTGTTGATAGTTCCAACACCTAATGCTTTTACGTCGCCACCATTATCAATCGAGCCAAAAAACCATTTAACCGGAGCGTCCACTGATGGAGTAGCTTCTCCATCCCAGTATATTTTTATCCGCAATTCTTTTTCCTGTAAATAATTGGATATTTTTATTGAGGCAATTGAACCTGTTCCTTTTTGTTCCATAATTGTTTGCTTTTGGTGAGGCAGCAATTTCACCATAGACAAATAAGTTTTATTTCCATCACTTTTCTTTGGATCGGAATCAGGATGATTCCACATTTGTTCTATTTTTTCATAATTTTCTTTCCCTGTCCATGAAAATACATTTTCCGGTTTAGTATAAGTATGATAAGTGATGTTGTAAAACGGCCGGAAATTGCCTTTCCTAACTATTTTGCATGACTTTTCGAATGGAATGGGCATATAACTCCACCAGGCTAAATATTTATCACCTCCTGAGCCAACTTGCGGTTTTTGGCGTAATGGCGGATAATTGTGAAATTGGTTAAAGGTTTCGTTGATGCCCGCGATTTTATTACCATCAATGTAAACTTTTAGTAAGTCTGAATCACCATTATTCCCGGTCGACCAAATTCGATAAATGCAGCCAGGGCCAGAAATGTCTGCCAGTACTGAATTGCTGTCCTGATCGTTGTATAACCAATGTCCGAAATCGTTAAATTGATCTTCAGCCGGATCGGTACTCGAAAATTGATAGGTTTGCGTGCCTGTTTTAAAATAAGGCAAATTTGAAAACTGTTCTGCAAATTGCAGCCCTCTTGAGTCAGACTTATTTACATTATCCTGCGAGTAAGAATCAATAAAAGAACATACTATTAATAAACTAATTATTACTGCTTTCATTAAATATCTTATTTCTTGTATTCGATCCTGGTTATCAAATTTTCATTAAACGATACCCCGGCACGAACTTTACATTTTATTTTAGAACCTTGAAGTACAACCTTTAGTGAATTATTAACATAATACCAGCTTACAGTTCCAAATTTGGTTTTGTAATTTTCAACATTCATTTTTTGGTCTATCCAATTTTTTGGAATACCACCGCCAATAACTAATATTGGTTCATTACCTGACTCGTCAAAATAGGCAAGCATATCTAACTGAAGAAGTACCATTTCCGAGGCAGTCCAATAATGAGGTGTTACATATTTGGGTTTTAACCATCCTCTGTAATTTTCCCATTGTTTAAAGGAATTTTCCTCGCCATTCCCTTCCCAATATGAATATAAGCCTGGCGAACATTGATTATTCCAAAAATAGTTTAACGTTTCCCANNACATATCATGTCGTTGTTTTATTATTTTTTCAACAAAAAGCTCATAACCTTTATTTGTAATCCACGAGGGCCAAACACTTATCATGAAGTTGCGTTCGTTATCGTATTTTTCCAGACCAAATCCTTTTAGCCACGCGGATTTAATTTTATTTGCTTTTTCGATACATTGGGTAGCGATTTCTTGTTTGTTCAATTTTAGAGCAATTCTTGATGCCTGCATGAGACCCCTATAGGAAATAGCATTAATATATAAAATCGGAAAATGCAGATCCATGGTACCATAGATCAGATCATTTTCAGTTTTCATACAAATAAGTTGCCTTCTTAGTAAATCATTTTGTAAATGAGGTGCAATTGGCCCAATGTAATTTTTATAAACATTTTCAGTAGCATTCATCATTTCATCAATAAGACCTAGTTTCCGCTGAATATGAGTCCACACCCAGTTATAATATTCTGGATCATCGAGTAAAAAAGCTAATTCAGAAAGGGTATTGATAGCCGAACCAGGGGCATCACCTTCTGCACCAAAACCACCAAAATAATCGTTTTCTGCAAAGTAAACCGAGAGTTCTTTTGCCGTTTGAATGTTGCCACTGCGTGCCATTGCCATTAAAGAATATGCACCATCACGCTCCCATGCCAATGGATAATTTACCGGTTCCCCGGGGCAGGTTTGCCTTCCAACATAACCCATCATTAAGTTTGATATTTGGGCATTTAATGATTCCCCGAATCGTTTATCGGGTAAATCAAACTGAAAATGAGCTATAGTTTTATCATAAAAAAGAGGGCTTTTAAAAAGTGGTTTTGTATCATTAATGCTTAATGATATTGTAGGTTTACTGAGTTCAATTTTTGCAAAAGCCCATCCATTTGTACTTATAATTGATTCGTTATCCTTTATGTCAGTCATTAATCGTTTTTTCTCTTCATCATTAATAATAATTGCTGATGGAACATCATCAGGTGTAACTTTCCATCTGTGGTTGATTATTAACCTTGTTTTATCCCAAATAACTGATTGAACAGGACCTCCTGCTGGTCCAACGGAGCGGAATACCAATTGGATCTTGTTATCCGACTTATCTGTTTTATTTAGTTCGAATTGCCATAATCCCATCTCGTTATAAGTCCAAATGCAATTGTAATATGGCGTTTGAGTTTTTATTGACGGGATTTTATTTCCTTCCTTCCAAATATATTGTTGTTGAATATTTTCAATCGGGATATTATCACTTGTAGCAATAAGTTTATTGTTATCACCTAAAATCCAAATAGCCATACCAAAACTTCCCGGTGAGGGACTAAAACTACCACCCGGTTCCAGATATGCTTTTTGATTAACAGGACTACCCGGCTCTGCAAGTAATATATGACCATCTCCCCGAGGCCATGGGTCATTTGGACGTACTGACATCTCGTTCAATACTATTTGCCTTTGGGTTAATGGATTATCCTGCGCGAAAGCAAAATAATTATTAAATATTAAAACCCACAAAAAAAACAAAAGTGGTTTACCTCTTCTGTGAATGATTTTATTCATTTTTTAATTTCTTTTTGATAGAACAAGCATCTATTCAGATATATAATAATACTTAGCATCTCTCCTACGATAAATTACTATCGGTTTTTGTTCATGATGGAATTTGTGACGGACTTAGTTGCTGTTGCCTAAAGTCTGTGTTCAATCAATTTTGTTTATTTTTGGTATACAAATTACGAATTAGCGGTGATTTTTATAAACTCAATTATCAATAATTATGAACTACAATACAAGACCCGAATATCATCATGACAATGAATTTGTTCTTGCCACAATCAAAAAAAGATTTGTTGCTTTCCTCATTGACTGGATAATTCTCGTAATAATTTACATTTGCATACTTATCCTGTTTAGTTTATTCAATATGAACATTTCGAAGATAAATGTCCAGGGTATCTTCGAAGTTGAGATTGAAATGGATAACACGCCTTCATATATTATTACCTTTTTGAAATTTCTATTTGGACTTTTGCCGGTCCTTTATTTTACAATCTCGTTTTATTTCTATAAGGGACAAACACTTGGGAAATATTTTCTCAGGATAAAAGTACTTTCTTTGTACCATAAACACCTCGGATTATGGCATTGCATAGAACGAAGTCTGGGTTACTTTGCATCTGCACTTGAATTTGGATTTGGATATATACAAGCCTTTTGGAATCCAAACAGGATGACCCTCCATGATAAAATAGGGGAGACAATTGTAGTAGGACTTCCTCGTAAAAATACTAAAACAACTACATCTAAAGAACCTGGCAGGCGAAGTACTTGAATCTGTAAGAACTGAGTTATTAAAACAAAGCATTTGAGAAAATGCAGCAAGCGATTCCATATTCAAAAATTCCTGTTTCTATAAATATCATAATCAGGTACCTGGCGCTCATAGTAGCTATCCATAAGAGGTGAAGAAATCATAAAATCAGCCGAAGCGCGGTTGCAAGCTATTGGAATATTCCATACAACTGCCATTCGTAATAACGCCTTTACATCAGGATCGTGAGGTTGGGGTTCAAGAGGATCCCAAAAAAAGATAAGAAAATCAATTTCGTTTTCAGCAATCCTGGCTCCTAATTGTTGGTCGCCACCCAATGGTCCACTCTGCAATTTTTCAATTTTAAAGCCAAGTTCTTTCTCTAATATTGCCCCTGTGGTTCCTGTCGCACATATCTTATGATGCGACAGTAATGATTTATTGAATTTTGCCCATTCCACTAAGTCGTATTTTTTATTATCATGTGCTACCAAAGCAATTCTTTTGTCAGGCTCTATTATGACTATTCTATTCTCCGATTGTTTGTTTTCACTGTTAAACATAATATTAATATTTATATGTCAAAGTCAATTAATACATTAAGCTATAGTAATTTTAACTCATCACAATGTTCACTGTTCACTTTTCACAGCCTGTACCCCTTCTCTTGTAATTTTGACCGGTTTAATAAAGCCCTGATTATCAAATTCAATTTTTTCAATACAGGTTTCACGGTGGTTTGGACTTGTATCTCCCTTTGGTCGTCTGTGATAAGCGATGTACCATTCATCTTTCCCCGGAACTTTTACCAAGGAATGATGACCCGCTCCCGAAGCTATAGTGGTATCCTGTTCCAATATTTTTCCAATACGTTTGAACGGACCCATTGGGTTGTCTGAAATCGCATATGCTACACAGTAGTCTGGACCTCCCCAACCGCCTTCGGACCACATGAAATAATATTTACCGTTTCGGATATACATGCATGGTCCTTCCACGTAGCCATCAGGTGTGATTTCTTTAAATATTTTGCCGTCTGAAAAAGGCAAAAAATCAGTAAAATCATTGTTCAACCGGGCAATATTGCAGTGTTTCCATCCACCGTAGATAAGATAGTACTGACCATCTTTGTCCTTAAATACGAACTGATCGATTGGTTGTGCCCCGTTATGAAATTTTCCTACCAACGGTTTACCAAGGTAATCTTTATAAGGGCCTTCAGGCTTATCAGAAACTGCAATGCCAATGCCACCTTTTTCATTATCGTTTTGTATGTCGTTAGCACCGAAAAGGAGGTAATACCTGCCCTCCTTTTCTATTACTGCAGGAGCCCATATAGCCTGCCATGCCCACTTTACAGAAGCTGTATCGATAACCCTGGGGTGCTTTTTCCAGGTTACAAGATCGATTGATGAAAAAGCATCCAGAAAAACCTGATCCTCATATTTGGCCGACCATGTTGGAAAAATCCAGAAGTTATTGTTTAATACAACAAATTCAGGATCTGCATACCATCCGGGAAACACAGGATTTCCTGATGTGGCTGCATTTCTATTTTGTGCATTGGAGGAAAATAAAACGATGAGCAAAATAACGGAGGAGAATAAGAGTTTTTTCATCGACAACATGTTTGCAATTTTGGGTAAAAATAGTGATAATTCAATATCATAAAACGTAAAGCGTAAAGCTTATAGCATATAAGAAAAGTCGGAGAAAACCACAAGATGATAAGTCCGGGTGTCTTCGTCTTTTGACTTTCGTCTTCCGACTCTGAAATATTTTTTGATAAACAATATTACTTTCATAAATTTGAGTCAAGACGTTCGCTGCGTTCAAAATAAATATCTTTGGAATCAGAATGGAAATCACTAATCCGGATCTGCTATTAGCTTTTGATTTTGTTAAATACACAAATCAGAACATCTTTCTTACCGGGAAAGCCGGTACAGGAAAGACTACTTTCCTGCATGACCTGAAAAAATCATCCCCAAAAAGAATGATTGTTGTGGCCCCTACCGGAGTTGCTGCTATAAATGCCGGAGGAGTTACAATTCATTCATTTTTTCAATTGCCTTTTCATCCGTATATTCCATCGTTTTACCTGGCAGAAAATAATCCTGAAAATCAGGGTGAACAGAGAGAACCGGCAGGTTATAAAATGAGCCGTGAAAAAGTTAATATTATAAAGAGCCTCGATCTGCTTGTTATAGATGAGATAAGCATGGTAAGGTCAGATACTCTTGACGCAATAGACGCCGTACTGAGAAGATTTAAAATCCGCCAGATACCCTTTGGCGGGGTTCAGTTGCTGATGATCGGTGATCTTCAACAGCTTGCGCCCGTAGTTAAAGACGAAGACAATGAAATATTAAAAAGTTATTACGATTCTCCTTTTTTCTTTGGAAGCCGGGCCCTTTGCAAAACCAACTATGTAACTATTGAGCTCAAACATATCTACAGGCAAAACGATCAGGTTTTTATTAACCTGCTTAATAAAGTCCGTGACAATCACGTGGATACAGAGGTGCTGAATGAACTTAACAAAAGATTTATTCCTGATTTTGACCCCGATTCTGATGGAGGCTACATCACTCTAACAACTCACAATTATCAGGCCCTGACGCTTAATGATTCAAAGCTTGAGAGACTTCCCGGCAAGCCTCATTCTTTTACAGCCACCGTTAAGGATGAATTTCCTGAAATTTTCTACCCTACTGCCAATGAACTGATTCTGAAAGAAGGCGCCCAGGTGATGTTTGTGAAGAACGACTTATCGCGCGACAAGCTTTTCTTTAACGGGAAAATAGGGAAAGTAACAGCTTTTGATGGTGATATAATTGGTGTTAAATGTCCCGACGACCAATACCCTATCAGGGTAGAGATGTCGGAATGGCAAAATATGAAATATACTCTTGATGATGTTACCAAAGAGATCCAGGAAACAATAATCGGAACATTTACCCAATACCCTCTCAAGTTAGCCTGGGCAATTACAATTCATAAGAGTCAGGGGCTCACCTTTGACAGAGCTATTATTGATGCCAGCGATGCTTTTGCGCATGGACAGGTTTATGTGGCTCTGAGCAGGTGCAGAACACTGAACGGGTTGGTGCTGAGCTCCAAAATAAATCAACGGAGTATTATCGACAATCCTTCAATTTCTGATTTTGTAAAAGGATCGGAAAAAAATCAGCCTGACCAGATACAGCTGGCAGAATCAAAAAAAGCTTACGAGCAGACACTTTTAACTGAGCTCTTCGATTTTACCCTGCTTACTTATAATTTCAACTATTGTCTGAAACTTGTCAGGGCGCATAGTGAGAGCATACTTGGAAACCCGGGAGTCTTACTCGAAAATGCCTTAGCATGTATAAAGAGGGATCTTATTGAGGTGTCAGAAAAATTTCATGTTCAGTTGGTATCACTTCTGAAATCTGAAACCGATGCAGAATCAAACGAGCTTCTGCAGGAAAGAGTTAAGAAAGCCTCAGAATTTTTCTCTGATAAACTTCAATCGGTACTGAAAGAAATTCTCGCCGGCTTTTCTGTGGAAACAGATAATAAGACAGTCAGGAAATCAATCACTGAAGCATTATCGCGGATTAGAAAAGAAGGTATTGCAAAGCTGGCCTGTCTGAATACGGTCAAATCAGGCTTTACGATAAATAAATATCTTGAAGCCAAAGCGATTTCTTCTATAGATATGCATGTGACAAAATCGCGGGAATTAAAGTCTGTGGATGATACTTCCGGAATAATTCAGCATCAGGTATTGTTCAATCAATTAAAAGAATGGCGAAATCTTAAAGCGAAGGAATTGGACCTTCCTCATTATATGATCATTCCTCAAAAGACGATGGTTACGCTTGCTAATTTTATGCCTCAGTCGTTTCCTGCCCTTAATTCGGTAAAAGGTATGGGGAAGAAGAAATCAGAGAAATTCGGTGAGGAACTTTTAAATATTATCGTTTCATATTGCAAAGAAGAAAATATTGATCTTCCTGTCGAAACGCTTACGGTAAATAAGATTTCAAAAAAGAAAAAAGAAGATACAAAGAAAATTAGTTACGATCTGTTTAAGGAAGGCAAAACAGTTTCACAAATCGCAGAGGAGAGAAATCTGAGTACAACTACTATCGAGAGTCATCTGGCTTATTTTGTCGGCACAGGCGAAATTCCAATCGGTAAATTTGTTTCAAAAGAAACAACAGACCTGATCACGAGCCATTTTGAAGGGAATAATGAAATCAAAATAGGACCTGTTAAAGCCACTCTTGGAGATAAGGTGTCATGGAGCGAAATTAAGTTCGTAATCAACCATATTATGTTTGGCAGAAAAAATAAAGAATGACACTTTTAAGAAGTGAAAAATCATAATCCAAATATCCACCACCGCAAATCGATCCATCTGAGAGGATATGATTATTCGAAAGCATGATTGTATTTTATCACGATTTGTACGTTGGACAGGAAATGCCTCTTTGGTAAAATCGTCCATATCGGGGATGAAAATTTTCAATCCCTCCCTCGCCAGGAAATGATACTGGATGATGCGGGGAGAATTACTAATGAATGTTGGTTGCAGATTCCGAAACATTTCCCGGATGTTTTTTTACACGAGCATATTGTAATGCCAAATCAGATTCATGGGATTGTTGAATTGAGAAAATCCCCTGTCGGGGTTCAAAATTTTGAACCCCTGCAATCAATAAACAATTCGGTAATAACTGAAGGGGTTGAAAATTTTCAACCCCACCGGAATGAATTTCAAAAAATAATACCACATTCCATCGGATCAATTGTTCGTGGATTCAAAATAGGGGTTACAAAATGGTTCCGTAATAATACGGATATTGAAAATATATGGCAAAGAAATTATTATGAACATATTATACGAAATGAAAATTCCTATGAACAGATTGCAGATTATATAATGAATAATCCAAATAATTGGGAAAATGATGATTTTTTCAAACACCTATAACAATTTTTACAATATATTTCAAACAAGTACATAGCTTTTTCTGTTTCAGGAAAAAATCCATGTGAGTGATAACATTTCACGACTTAACTTGTAACCTTTTACCTTTTTAAGAGTCCTTAGACAATATATAATATGAATTGTTATGAAAAAGTATTTGTTAATTGATATGATAATTACTACCATGATATTATGGAGTCTGTCATTCGGACCGAAAGGAGAAAGCCCTATAAGCTTAATAAATGAAAAATCTTCCGTAATTGCATCATCCCCAAAAATGTTTTCTGAAGAGATCCTCAGAAGTAACTTTGAAGAACTAAAAAATATCCTTGTTAACAATCATCCTGCTCCTTATCAGTTTACAGACAAGGAAGCATTTGAAAAATTCTACTATGAGCAGCTTAAGAAGATTGACCGGCCTATGAGTCTGGGTGAATATTTTCTAATCACAGCGCCAGTAGTTGAAGCGCTTCACTGCGGCCATACATGGATCAGCCTTCCGGATGAATTCTGGAATAATGAAGAAGAGATGTTCTTCCCTATTGGATTGATATTCTCTGGAAATAAAGCTTATACTGCTCCATTCGGAGATAGAAATGCAATTCCGCAGGGATCAGAAATCATAACAATCAATAAGATTCCAGTAACTGGGATTATTGAATCCATAAAACGTCTTGTAAATTCCGATGCAAAAAGCAAGACCGGGAAGCTGGCAAATTTCGGACATACATTCCCCGATCTTTTTGCAATTCAGTATGGGAACCACGATAGTTATGAAGTAAATTTTATCCCGCCTGGAAGCACCAAAGTACAAGTTCAGGTGCTGAAACCCGTGTCCAGAAAAGCTGCCTGGGATAATCCAATCGGCACTCTTTCCGGATCTTTTTCCGGAGGAGGTGAATTACGCGTGGAAAATTCGAATTCTGAAAATGCGGCTGTTATGAGCATCCCGACCTTTGGTTATTATGACAACCGGCAAAAATTTTATGCCTTCCTCGACAGTGCCTTTGAACAAGTACACAAGGCAGGAATTCAAAACCTCATCCTCGATTTGCGCAACAATAGCGGAGGCGATCCTATTTGTGCTTCACGACTCCTGTCATATCTCGAAAGACAAGCTGCCCCTTATTTTGTACGTACCTACGAAGGCTATGAAGCACTTGCACAGCCCATCCCTGTATCGGGAAAGAACGCCTTTGCAGGCAAGCTGTATGTCCTTATCAATGGCGGCTGTTTTTCTACTACAGGGCATCTCTGTGCCCTTTTAAAATATAGCAGGCGTGCTACATTTGTAGGAGAAGAAACCGGCGGCACTTATGAATGCAATGATGACCATATAAAGCTTCAAACTTCCGCCACACATCTGATACTTAATGTGGCTCGGACGACCTACACTGCAGCCGTGAAAGGCCTTTCCAGGGAAACAGGCATAATACCCGACTTTCCCGTGGAACCAACTATTGGTGACGTCCTTGCCGGACAGGATGCCGTAAAACAATTCGCTATGAAACTTTGTGACAGCGGACAAAAGATGAAGTTACCATCAAAATGAGGAGCTAAGACATCTTTTCCGCCCCTGTAGCGTGTACCTCCTTAAAATTGACCGCAGTGCAATTTCTTAGCAGTCGGTCCCAATTGGGGAATTCAGGCGGAAACTTATTCGTACCTCAGTGCCTCAACCGGATTTTTATTCGCCGCCCTGTACGACTGCCAGCTTACCGTAAGCAATGCAATAATTAATGCAACGACACCTGCCGATACAAATATCCACAAGCCTATATCGATGTGGTAAGCAAAGTTTTGCAGCCACTTATACATTACAAACCTGGCGACCGGACATGCAATAATTATCGAGATCATTACCCACCTGACATATTCCCCTGACAGCAGTGAATAAATTTCTGATGACCTTGCGCCATTAATTTTCCTTATACCAATCTCTTTAGTCCTTCGTTCTGTCATGAATGAGGATAATCCAATAAGTCCAAGACAAGATATTATAACTGCCAGGAATGAGAACCATGAGAATATTCTATTTATTCTTTGTTCAGCTTGGTACATGTTATCAAAATCTTCATTAAGAAAATGGAAATTCAGTGGAAGTACTGGTTTAAATGAATCAAAAGTTTTCCTGATGGATTCAATTGTTGAAGATATATTGTATTGTTTCATTTTGACGTAAAAAACGTTAGAAGCGCCAATTCCCATTATTAAAGGACCGATTTTATGATGTAATGATTTAAAATGAAAATCTTTGACCACACCGACAATATTATACTTTTGTCCGTGTGCGTATGTTATTGTCTGCCCGATTGGGTTATTAAAACCAAGGACTCTCTCTGCCTCTTCATTTATCACTATCGAACTTGAATCAGTTGCAAATTCTGATGATAAGAAACGTCCGGCCTTTAGTTCAAGTTTAAAAGTTTTGGCAAAATCGACGTCAGCATCAAGGCCATAAAACAATACATCCTCGCCCTCCTTTTTGCCGGTCCAGCTAAGACCGCTCATTGTACCTTCAATGTTGAATGGACTGATCGGCCCGGCAGTTATACTTAGTATATCAGGATTTTTGTTTAACTCATTTTTTACTGTTTTAAGTACACGATCCCAGGGTGCTGCAGGGTACATAAAATAACCGATGTCATCTTTATTAAAACCAAGGCTTTTATTATGAATGTAGTGCAGCTGACTTCTGACAATAAGAGTACAAACAATAAGAAGAACTGAAAGTGAAAACTGGAAGATAACCAGGACTCTTCTGAACTGTTGATTGCCAGGATTTTTATTGATAAGTCCTTTTAATGTATCGAGGGGTTTTAAAGATGAAAGATAAAATGCCGGATAGCTTCCCGCCAGTAATCCGCAAAACAATACAATGGTTATCAAGCCAATATATAAATATGCGCTTTGATAATTAACATGCAGCTGCTTTCCTGAAAGGTTATTATATCCGGGTAAAAATAATTCAACCAAAATCATGGCTAATACATGGGCCACCAGCACTATCAACAGAGATTCCCCTAAAAACTGAAGGATTATTCTTTGTTTATTAGCCCCCGCAATTTTACGTATACCAATTTCCCTGGCTCTCCTGGCTGATTGTGCAGTAGAAAGATTCATAAAGTTGATGCAAGCAATAATAAGAATAAAAATAGCAATGAGGCTCAATACCATGACATAGGTTATATCACCATGTCCGCCAATATCATAGGTATATTTGCCGGATGAAAAAAGATGAATTTTTTTGATATTTTGAAGGAAAATCTCCGAATTTGAATTCTGTATATGCTTTTTTAGAACATCCTTTATCTTCTCACCAACTAATTTACTGTCACTTCCATTTTTAAGTTCAATATAATTATATTCCCTCCAGTTCCATTCATTATCTGGTACTCCATTCCACTCAGCGGGCAGTAGAATATCAAACTGGATGTGACTATTTAGAGGAAGACTCTGTACAACACCAGTTATTTTGAAAACAACCTGGCCCCCCACCGCTGTCAAAACTTTTCCAAGAGGATCTTCTCTCTTGAAGTATTTGTGAGCCATTTCTTGCGTGATAAGAATGTTTCGTGGCCCGTTTAATGCATTGTTAATATCGCCCCGGACGAATTTGATATCAAACATCTTTAGGAAATCTTTATCAACCATAGCGACCTTTTCTTCTATGAATTCTTCGCCTTTTTGTAATGTGAATCCCGGAGGAGTCCCGATTCTTGTAGACCTGATTACTTCGGGATATTCTTCCTTCAGAACATGAGGTAGGGCTTCTGCTGTTGGGGCCATAATCATACCTTCACCAGTGGAGTTTTTTTCGAGAATTCGATATAGATTGTCTGCATTTTTGAAGTGCCTGTCGTAACTCCATTCATCCTGAACCCATAAAAGGATTAAAATTGCCGAGGCCATTCCAATTGCCATTCCACTGATATTCAAAACTGAATATGTGGAATTCCGTCTGATATTCCTGAAAACGATTTTGAAGTAGTTTCTTATCATAGCTGCGCGGTGTTGGGTACTGGGTGCCAGTTGCTATTCCAAATCAATAAATCTTTGTGCCCTTTGTGCATCCTTTGTGTTCCTTTGTGGTTAAAGGATTTCCAATTACCATACCAAAAATTTTTACTTACTGAAAATTAGTTATTTAAGCCATAATATCAAAATAAAATTATTTATATTTGTCTAATATAGGGGCATTTTATGTCCATATTATTGACATGACATAAAATTAACATGACAAAAGCGAAGGTAAATTGATTTTTGGCTGCGCCGAACTCGACAGCAAAGCTGTCTCGGTTCTTTGCTCCCCTTGGAGCCGGCGTAAACAAAGAAAAATTAATTGGGGATTCTATGCGAGTTCTATCAATCATCAATTAAAGCAGAAAATATGCATGGCAAATTACTGATCGTCGATGACCATAAACAGGTCTTAAAAGCACTGATTCAGCTCCTTGAACCTGAATTTGAAAGTATTACAGGAATCTCAAATCCTAATCAAATCCTCAGTTATATAAATAAGGAGCAGTTTGATGTAATCTTACTGGATATGAACTTTTCAGCAGGCGTCAATACAGGAAATGAAGGCATTTTCTGGCTCAACCGGATATTAAAATCTGATCCTCTTGCAGCTGTGGTTATGATAACTGCTTATTCAGATGTAAATCTGGCTGTAAGAGCTATAAAAGAAGGCGCCACCGATTTTGTAGTAAAACCATGGGACAATAATAAGTTGATTACTACAATGCAGGCAGCATTTAATCTCAGGCAATCAAAGATTGAGAATAAAAAGCTCCGCGACAGGCAAAAGCAGATAAACAAAGGGATTTGTAAACAGTATACTCCATTAATAGGCAAATCGCAGCCAATGGAAAATGTGTTGAAGGTAATTAATAAAGTAGCCCGGACAGATGCAAATGTTTTAGTCGCAGGCGAGAACGGTACAGGTAAAGAATTAATAGTAAAAGAAATCCATAATAATTCGCGAAGAGCCGACGAAGTCTTTATCAGCATTGACATAGGCACAATTACTGAATCATTGTTTGAGAGTGAGATGTTCGGACATATTAAAGGGGCATTCACTGATGCAAGAGAAGATAAAACCGGGTGGTTTGAGACAGCTTCAGGCGGCACTTTGTTTTTAGATGAAATAGGCAACCTTTCTCTCACTATGCAATCTAAACTGCTTACAGCCATTCAGAATAGGGTTATACACAAAGTCGGCTCAAAAACACCAATCCCTTTTGATATTCGACTTATCTGTGCAACTAATAAAAATCTGGAGGAAATGGTGTCAAAGAATCTTTTTAGGGAGGATTTATATTACCGGATTAATACAATTGTGATTGAAATTCCTCCCTTGCGTGATCGTGGAGAAGACATTGTTTTACTCGCGGAACATTTTATGAAGGAGTATGCAGGTAAATACGAGAAATTTCATTTGAAATTCAGCAGCAAAACCCTTGACAAACTCATGAAATATAACTGGCCGGGAAATGTGAGGGAGTTACGTCATACAATTGAAAAAGCTGTTATTTTATGTGATTCTGATATTTTAATGCCGGAAGATTTTATTATCTCACATATAATACTGCAACCATCTCTTAACCAAAAGCCTCCGACATTTGCCGAAATAGAAAAACGAGCTTTACAAATTGCGCTCGACAGCAATAATGGAAGTGTTTTAAAGGCATCACAGGAATTGGACATAGCCAGACAGACCATGTATAATAAAATGCTAAAGTATAACCTATAGAAACCTGTAAACATGTTATTAAATAGATTCTTCAACAATATACTGATCAGGGTAACCTTTATTGTTTTAACCAGTATATCACTAGGGATAGTCTTACAGCATATTGACCGCGGATACTACTATACCTTGACAGGTGTGATTTTCCTGATTTTGTTTCAAACTTATTGGCTTGTAATTCAGGTTAATAAAACAAATACAGATCTGGAAAAATTCTTTTCATCGGTGCAGGATCATGACTCATCCGTTCGATTCCCTGAAAAAGCAAAAAATAACTCATTCGGGAAATTACATGACAGAATGAATAATTTAAATACGATCATTCAGAATATTAAAATTGAAAATGAAAGAACAAGCCAGTTCTTACAAAACGTTGTAGACCATGTAGACATAGGATTGTTATCATTTGATACAAATGGCAGGATAGAAATATGCAACAGGGCAATAAAAAAGTATTTAAACATTCAACAACCGCAGCATTTATCATCCTTAATAACTACAAATAATGAAATATTTATAATTCTTAATACTATAAAACCCGGGCAGGAAATATTGCATAAAATGAAAATAGGCAATCATTTACAAAGCATTTTAGTAAAAGCCACCGAACTAAAATTTGAAAGCAATATAATAAAACTGGTTTCTTTTCAGAATATTACAAATGAACTCGATAAGAAAGAACTGGATTCCTGGCAAAGATTAATCAGGGTTTTAACCCATGAAATCATGAATTCCATTAGTCCTATTACCTCTCTTACCGGTGTGATTTCAGGCTACTTTAAAAAGAAGGATGATGAAAGGCCGATTCCATTGGAAAATATTGATCGCCAGATAGTCTCTAAAACACTTTCAGGATTGAATACTATTGAAGAAACCGGGAAAGGATTATTGGATTTTGTTGAAAAATACAGAAGCTTAACCTCACTGCCAAAACCTAATTTATGCAGATTCACTATTGGGAGCTTGTTCAGTAAATGCAAACTCCTCATGGAATCAATTATTTCAGAAAACATTAAAATCACTGCAAGTGTAAATCCTGAAGATATTGCAATAGTAGCAGACTACGCCCAGATTGAACAGACTCTTATCAATTTAATCAAAAATGCGGTTGAAGCTATAAATGGGAAGAAGAACGGAACAATTCACCTCAATGCATTCATTTCTGATGAGGGTACATTTATCCTGGTAGAAGATGATGGAAGTGGAATACCCGGTGATATTATCGAAGATATATTTGTGCCATTTTATACAACCAAGAAAAATGGTTCAGGTATAGGATTAAGCCTGTCGAAGCAAATAATGCAAAACCATTATGGCACAATTTCAGTGAACTCTTCTCCGGATAAGGGATCTGTGTTTACCTTAAAATTTCAATGACTATCAATCTACCTTCGTTGACAATGCATTTTAGATTTTCGTAAAATTGATTGTAAACCTTTTTTGCCAGGAACTGTTGAATGTTTAATGATCATAGATTTTACTTTGAATGAAAAATATATAGAATTGCCGTATCTGTAGTTCATTGTTTTAATCCCTGACTTATGAAACTATCATTACAAATTGATCAGATAGATGCGCTGGAATTGTCACGTGATAAGTTTCGAAATCATTATCTGACAAAATCCAAACCACTCATTATCAAGAACTTTGCCAACCTCTTCCCGGCGGGGAAACTCTGGACATTCGAATATCTTAACAAAATAATGGGGAACCATAAAGTTGGAATAATCGATAGCTCGAAATCAAGAAATACAGCTTATACAGGTTACGATTTAATTATGAGTTTTTCTGAATATTCTTCAATAATTCAGAGGGATGAAGAGACTCCATTCAGGATATTTCTCCTTAATATGTTTAAAGAATTTCCCGAATTACGAAAAGAGTTCCCAACTCCCGATCTGGTTAAAGGTGTACTAGGGAATCTTGGGTTAGCTTTTTTTGGGGGTAAGAATTCCAAAGTCCGTTTTCATTTTGATATCGATTGCTCAAGCGTACTGATGACACAGATTATCGGAAGAAAAAGAGTTATTTTGATATCTCCGTTTTATGACAAATTAATCTATAAAGTTCCACTGACTTCATTTTCACTGATTGATCCCGATCAACCGGATTATGAAAAATTTTCTGCCCTCAGGTATGTCGAGGGATACGATTTTATCGTTCAGCCCGGGGATGCAGTATTCATGCCCAGCCGTTACTGGCATTTCAATACATATCTGGAAGGGGGGATGGCAGTTTCTTATCGAATTATGGCAAATAATCCCGCTGATATATACAATGGATTAATGAATACAACTATTCGTTTGGTGTTTGATAAATTCATGAATAGTACCATAGGAGATTCATGGATGCAAAAGAAAAAAATTTTAGCAATAGACAATGCAAATAATATGATAAAAAAGTTGCAGGAGGAACAAAAAATCACTCTATTATCAGAAGGTATTTAAGTATGAATAGTACATCATAATAATTCGTTAACCAATCTTCTGATCACTTCCATCCTTAAGGAATCCCTTTCAAATAATGGCCAGTAAAAGAAGACTACTCCATGTGAAGGTGTTTTGTCAGGTATTAGTATAAGTTTCAGCTTATCAATACTGACCATGTTAAAACTCCGAAATCAGTGAGAACCATTTACCGGCCGATGATCCCCAAACCTCCTTATAGGTAGCAGTATTGAACTGTGGCCAGTATGGGGCATCTTCATTGAACCTGGATTGCATACCTACCGGTATCTCCCCTACCATTTCTCCGGGCAACGCAGTATACAGCTGAGGATAATTGCTGCCTTCTCCCCATATTAATGACTGACCGAAAGGATTTTTTCCGACTATCCAGAACAATTGCTGTTCAGCAATATTCATAAGTTCTTTGTCTTTCAGGAATTTTCCACATAGAGCTGCTGATTTTCCTGTCCCAAGGTGTACGGCTGCATTACCCTTGAATGAGAACCAAACCGGAAAAATCCTGAGATAATGATCGTCATCGAGTTTGATCCCATTCTCAAGCTGTTCCTTAAAGTCTTTGGATACATCCTGATGAATCCCCACCTGTACAATATAAAAATTAGCCGAATCCTTCACTTCATCTTTTTGATATATGCCGCTCGGAACCATTCCATATGGCTGTACATACTGCATTATATTTTTCAGGTAATCACCGTACATCCTGATGGAGTTCTCCCATGTTGCATAATCGGGATGATCCGGTTGTGTTTCGCAAAGCGCTGTCAATGCCTGCATATAAACCTGGTCGCGCGACTGATGATTGAAATGCACAATGGATTTCTTATCGAGGTCGCGGTAAAAGAAACCTCTTGTTTTGTTTATATCGTTCAGCGGTTCTTTTCGCTGACACTGTAATGTATATTTAATAAACTCGGCAGCTTTTTCTGCATAATATTTTTCTTGTGTTAATTTGAACAGCATACTGGCCGCCCATGAAACAGTTGCCATGTACTGGCTCTGCGATGCCATATATGCATGGCCATGTCCCTTCGAGATCCTCTCATTGTAACCCAGTTCCTCGAATCGCTTAATCGCAAAACCAAAATCCTCTCTGGCAATTTTACGCAAGTTCTCTTTCAACATCTTATCATTGTCGAGACTCATTGATGCGTATGCCTCTATGGCAGAGAAAAGGAAATTCTCAAACCCACTGTTTGTAGCGGTCACCTGACGCCTTCCGGTATCATCTATTGAACCGATAAAACCGTCGGTCCAGAGATTGGTGCCCCAGGTCTGCATGCGATAACCATCCCCTAACCGGGTTTTCATAATATAATCCAGACCCCATAGCGCCTCTTCAGTAAGACGCAGATACAGATCGGTATTGTTCTTTTCCTTAGCTCTGTTTGCCATTTCCAGCATTGAATATGCAATTTCTCCTGTTTGCAGAGATTGCTGTGACATATCAGCTGCATCATGCCAGCCTCCGTTTACCGGATAAATATGGCCATTGTACTCACAGTTAAGATCGGAATGGCAGACTCCATGTTTCCCCGGTACAGGGTAACCACATCGTTCGCAAAACATAAAATTCAGTACCCGCCATGCAGAATTATCCCAAATATTATGATTGATATAGAACGGCTTTGTTGTAACGTCACCAACACGGATCTGATATTGTCCTTCTTTTTTGAAATTAGTAAAATCAATGGTTTCAAAATCGCCGAGATGCGTTTTAGCTGTATTTATTTCCCCTTCATAGGCTACCTGCGAGGTAGTGTAATCAACTAACCTGAACTTTCCATCATGATTTTTCACCCTTATAATTGCTGATTTTTCACTATTGTTCCTGTATCCTGTAGTCGAATAAATGATCCTGTTTTCAGCAGGTTTCCAACCGCTTACTACTTCAGGATTTTCAACTGTCTGAAGTTCTACGGCATCAATGTCAAACTTCAGGGAATCGCCCATTGTACGCTCTTTTCCAAATACTTCAATGGCAAAAGATAATTTAGTGACCTTATCCCGTGGCAGCTCTGACATCTCGACAAAACACTCATTCCACTGACCGTTGACCAGGTTTATTTCATGAAATCCTTCCCGCCCGTATTGATCAGGTACTTTGATTTTACCATCATTCTCCACGTACAGATTCAGATATATGCTGCGGGCACCTTCACAATCGGGATAAATGTTGAACCTGATACGGTTATATTTCTCCCAGTTTTTGCCACCGGCGTCAAAGGTAGCCATGGAGGTTCCCCTGCCTATTCCCCAGTCGAGAAACTCACTAAGTATTGTGGGAGCAGTTAGCTTCAGGCTATACTTCCCGGAAATACTCCTTTCAGAAGTTTGTGACATGGTACCAACTCCTTTATGTGACCATTTTTTTATGTCTTCCATGTCGCAAAGCATATCGGAAACAGTCACTTTTTTGGTAAGTCCGAAGGTCTCAAACGACTTGCTCTGGTCGAGCGGCAGCGGACTATGAATGTATCCTGTATTGCGGATATCAGATTTCAGCTTCTCGTCTGTCTGAGAAAACGAAAAAGAGCAGCTCAGGGAAATGAGAAATGTTACAATAATTAATTTATGCATACGGTTAGATTGAATTAAATAATAACAAGGGTAAGTCTCTCAATTATACAACCTCGATTTTCAAATTTATTTCATTTTTTATAAAAAAATAATTTCCCAATGTTAAAGATTATTAATAAATCATTTAAAATTACCTTTTTACAAGTTTGTACAAACGTAAATTTATTCTTCAACACGTTGATTTCAAAAAATAAAGAATTTTTAATATGATCAAATAATTATCAATTACTTCAATAGTTTGATGGAAATAATTTTAAATCAACTTTCAGCCTAGATATGTATATTAGCATTGATTATATTTGTCCTGATCGATAAAATTCTGAAAAATTATTTCTCTTCAGGTTTATCTTTATTAATCTTAAGCAATTCAAAATAAATGAAAAAGCAAAATCAGTTCATAAGCCGGCGCAACTTTCTGGGCATGGCTGGTATTGGAATCGCTGGATTATCTCTTGCTCCTAATCTGGCATGCAAAATAAGAGAAAAAATACCTAAGATACAGGGGTTTGAACAGGAAGATAACGGTCCGGAAGTTTACAAAGGGTGGATACCTGTATCAGACCGTAAACTTCGGGTGGGTCTGATTGGTCATGGCGTCTGTCAATTTGCATCTCAGTTTAGTTTTCAGAACCATCCAAACGTAGAAGTAGTTGCGGTCAGTGATCTTATTCCTGATCGTTGTGCCGATATGTCAAAAGTTTGCGGTTGCTCAAAAACATATCCCTCGCTTGAGGAACTTATCAAAGATGATTCCATTGAAGCAGTATTTATAGCTACTGATGCTCCCAGCCATGCCAGGCATGCCATCGATGCCCTAAAACATGGCAAACATGTAGCATCAGCAGTGCCTGCAGTGTTTGGATCGCTAGAAGATGCTGACAAACTTTACGAGGCAGTTAAAAGCAGTGGACTTCATTATATGATGTTCGAAACCTCATATTTTCGACCTGATCTTTATGCTATGCGTAAAATATATGAAGCAGGAGGCCTAGGTAAACTCATCTATTCAGAAGGAGAATATTTTCACTATATGCCAGTGCCCATTGACTCGTATAAGGGATGGCGAATCGGACTTCCACCACAGTGGTATCCAACCCATTCCAATGCATATTATATAGGTGTTACCGCAGGAAGTTTCATCGATGTATCCTGTATCGGAGTCCCAAGCATTATACCACATTTAATCGACAACAAATTTAAGAACACCTTTGGAACGGAAATAGCTCAGTTCCTGACGAGCGAAGGTGGAGTATCAAGGATGGCTGTCAGCTGGGACACACCAGGAGATGCAGGTGAGAGGGGTCGTATCCGTGGACAGAAAGGTTCGTTTTACGGAAAATATGAAGGTCTCGAAAAAATTCTTCCAAATCTGAGTCGCCCGCCACTGCCTCCCGGAGTACATCAGGGAGGACATGGCGGTTCGCATGGTTATTTAATGGATGAGTTTGTCACATCAATTCTTCAAGACCGCAAACCTGCAGTTGATATCNNGTGGAGAGTTAATGAAAATTCCTCAGTACAAAATATAACCATAGTGAATTCTTCTTATTGCCTGAAAAAAACTGACATGAGTAAATCATGACAAGGTTTGGTATTCCACTAAAATCGGCTGGCAGGATTTCTGAGCTTTGACAATCCTGTAATTAAATACCGGTTTTACCAAACAAAAACACGCTAATACTGTTCCATAGACATAAGGTACAGAAACTTAGTATAAACAATTAAAAATTTTAATTATGAACTCGGGAAAAATCATATTAGGGGCACTGGCCGGAATAGCCGCAGGTGCATTGATCGGGGTTCTGTTTGCTCCCGATAAAGGGTCTGAAAGCCGGCAAAAAATAGTCAAAAAAGGAGAAGACTATCTCGATTCTGTAAAGAATAAATTCAATAGTCTTCTTGATACTATAGCCGGAAAATACAATGGAGGCAGAGTAGATGTAGCTGAAAGTGGGGGAAATGGAAATTCGGAAGAAACTATAAGAGAAATGCAGGCTTCAGCCTCCTGACATATTCAGGCAAAAGCGGAAATTTTTTTATATGTAATTCTACTCATCTCAGACAGGAAACGAAACTCTTCCTTTCAGAAAAATTTAAATTCTTTTCGGGCGATTGATCATATTTCCAACAGGTCTTATTTGGAAATATGAATATCCCCGAAGAGAATTTATCATATCTAATTGAGCCTATTCTGCAAGGAAACCAGGCAGGAAATTTCTCCATCCGATAAATAATAATTTTCGTTACTTACACTAAAACAGTTTTATATCATATCAAAAATTTCATCATTTGAATACAGGAGATACTTTTTATCTTTATTTTTTTAACCTTTACGTAATAAATTATCTCCATTGAATGACTAACTATAACCGTATCTCGTCAATTGATATCATGAGGGGACTTACCCTTGTTCTGATGCTATTTGTAAACGACCTGAATATGAATGTAGCTCCTGCATGGCTTGGTCATCGCGCCGCAGATTTTGACGGAATGGGGCTCGCTGATTGGGTATTTCCAGGATTCCTTTTCATTGTGGGAATGGCTATTCCTTTTGCATTTTCAAAGAGGTTTTCTTCAGGTCAATCGCTCCGGGATATAAGCAGACATATACTCACAAGGTCATTAAGTCTTATAATCATTGGTGTCCTGATGCTAAACAGCGGCAGGGTCAATCCTGAATTATCAGGGATAAGCAAAAACTTATGGGCAATTTTAATGTACCTGGCAGTATTTCTTTTTTGGAACGATTATCAGGATAAGGAAAATAAGTTCTTTACTATAACCGGCTTGAAATTCCTTGGACTTGCAATATTTGCATTCCTGGTATTGAAATTCAAATCAGGACAATCCGGCAATAATGGCTCTCTTATTACAGGTTGGTGGGGCATACTTGGATTNNTTCTTTCTTATCATGAATATGCTCTCAGACTGGAAATTACTTGAATTTCTGAAACCTGTTAAACCAATTCTGGGAATTATTATTGATGGCAATGTGCCTTTTATTGTGCTCTCCGGTCTGATCGGAGGTCTGTTGATCAAGACAATACCGGCTAAGGAGTTCAAAAAATCAATATTGATATTTATTGGTCTGGGACTAATCTTTTTAATGTCAGGATTCATTCTCAGAAAGTGGTTTATAATCTCAAAAATTCAGGCAACACCAAGCTGGGCAATGATTTGTAGTGGTATCAGTTTCCTGGTTTTCATATTATTATACTGGATAATTGATATCAGGAACAAAATAAAATGGGCATCATTTTTACAGCCGGCAGGTGAGAATTCCCTTACTACATACATCGCTCCTGACATTCTATACTACCTGATCTGGAGCTTCGGTATCCCGATACTTTTTTATAAGCAATCTCAGAATCCGTTAATCGTAGTCGCAGGATCATTAGTATGGGCATTGTTAATGGTTGGATTAACCGCTCTGCTTGCAAGACTCAAAATCAGATTAAAAATCTAAAAGCTAAACCAAGAATCCGAACAAGATTCCTTTCACCTATCACCATATTTTTTCAAGACCATGAAAGGCTGCCTTATTTAATGAACCGGTTCCCCCTTTTGAAAACAATTTTAGCCAGGTAAACTTCTCATTAGGAAAGACAAGAGTTGTCATTACCAGTCTGCCGTCATCAACAAACAATTCCACAGAAGAGGCATCAATCAATATGTGCATCTTTAGAACTGATCCGGCTTTATAGGGTGCGACGGAAATGCCTGCAAATTCTTTTGAGAAACCTGAATTACCTGCATTTCTGCGGTCAGTATAAAACTGCTTTCTAATTACAGAGTAGCCAATAATAAATCTTTCATTAAAACTATTTCCCAGGATAATTCCCAATGAATCAGTCTTGTTATCTGAGAGAGTAAATCCAAACAGCATTTCGCTCTGCATTAATGAGAGATTGCCTGTAGGAATTTCTTTTTCTCCCGAAAAACTAAGTTGTTTTATACTAATTGTATCAGTCGCAATACGCAGATTCCCAAGTTCTGTTACTGGTTTCGAAGTAAGAAAAAAGTGCTCGTCTTCCAATTTTAAAGATAATTCGCGGGGTAATGTTAAAGCACTGCGCCATACGGATGTTGGTACTACTGTAGCATAATTCCAGTTACTCATCCATCCGATAAAAATCCTTCTACCATCACTTACCGGAATATTTGACCAGGTCACTCCGGCATAATTGTCGCGACCCCAATCAATCCATTTTTCACCGGACTCATCCGGTACAAATGTATGACCATCAAATTCACCCGTAAAATACTGTGTTGCAGAGCCTTTATTTGGTCCACCGGGATTAATACTCACGAGCATAACCCATTTTTCCGTCTCTCCTCCTTCCACTTTAAGCGGAAAAAGATCGGGGCATTCCCAAACACCTCCATGAGCCCCTATACCTGATCCGAATTCGCTTTCAAAGGTCCACGTCTTCAAATTTGAAGAAGAATAGATATGTACCCTGTCATAAACCGCCATAATTAAATTCCATTTTTTTGCCTTATCATTCCAGAACATTTTTGGGTCTCTGAAATCCCTTATGCCGGGGTTCTTCAGAACCGGGTTAGCGGAATATTTTAACCATGTTCTGCCTTTATCAAGGCTGTAGGCAATGCCCTGATTCTGAAATTTTATACTACCGCTTTTCTCCAGGACAGGATTGTGATAAGTAAAAATTGCGACCATAGGCGGGTTATCAGCTGAACCGAAACCGGAAGTGTTAGTCAGATCAACAACTGCACTGCCTGAGAATATATAGCCCAGAGAATCGGGATAAAGTGCAATCGGCAAATGTTTCCAATGCAGCAGATCTCGACTTACAGCATGTCCCCAATGCATCGGTCCCCAAACTGTGCTATCAGGATAATACTGGTAAAACAGATGATATTCTCCATCAAAATAGACAAGTCCATTCGGATCATTCATCCATTTGGCTTCCGGGGAGAAATGAAACTGAGGACGGTATTGTTCCTGATAATACGTTGACAATGTTGATTCTGATGTAGGTTTCTTTTTTTTCCTTCCGGAACAGGATGCAATTAAAATAATTGCAATTAAAAATAAGGAAAAAACTTTAAGAGACTTATTCATACTTACAAAATTAGGTTAATCTATTTCCTTTACCAACAATTTAATATTTCAGCTCTTTTAACCTCTCCCAAACCCCTCCCCCAAGAGGCTAATCTTTATACACATCTTTTAAATTCATCTTTTTAATTGAACCTAATTATGAATCGGTTTACCTTTCAATAATAATTCGTCTAATTCCGGATTGATTTCTTTTATTAGTGCATCTTTTTTTGATCGTGAATATCCTTTAATTTGTTTTTCCCTGAAAATAGCTAATTCTATGGAATCAAACTTCTCATAATAAATAAGTTTATCCACATTATATTTTTGAGTAAATCCTTTAATTAAATTTTGTTTATGCTCATAACATCTTCTTTCCAAGTCATTTGTAACACCAACATAAAGAACTTTATTCGATGAATTCGTCAGAATATAGACATAATAAAGATGAAATTTCATAAAAATACACTTCAATCAGTGTATCAAAATTACATAAGATTTGATTGACAAGTCACTCTGTTATGGGCTGTTTAACAAAAAATCATACCCAGCTAGAGATAAGTTTAACTCTGGGAGATCCCTCGCTCATCCACCATACATCCTTAAGTTAGTGTAAATGAGATAGGTGGATTTGCTCGGGATGACAATGAATTTAAGGGAGAAAAGGGGGAAGGAAGCACCGGCGATTCACTCGAAAATTGATTTTCTGATAAAATGAGTAATGAATCGCCGGTGCTTCCTTCCCCCAATACACCTCAAAAACCTGTCATCCCGAACGAATCCACTCTCAATACTTTCGTAAGCTATGGGTTTTAGGTGGATGAGTGAGGGATCTCTACGGTTAAAAAGATGTGTATAAAGATTAGCCCCAAAAGGGAGGGGCTAAGAACGTGAAATATATTTTGTTACCCCGTCTCCCTTGGGAGAAGGGGGCAGTGGGAAGAGGCCCTTATTTTGTACTCATCGAGAATGGATATGCTTCTGCTGATATGCCCCTTTTTTCATTTGGCACATTTGTCATTGTGAACTGAAGTAATCCGCCTTTCTGCAATTCACTATGAAGGATAAAGTTCCTGTTGAGTCCTTTTTTATTGAGTCTTATATCCTGAACATATATGTTTTCTTTATTGTTTCCATGAGCATCAATTACCAGTCTTTTCCCGTTTTCAAAGTTGAGAGTTACCTTATTAAATAACGGAGAACCAAAAACATACTGATCCGTTCCAGGTGTAACAGGATAGAAACCGAGTGCAGAAAAGACATACCATGCCGAGGTCTGGCCATTATCTTCATCGCCGCAGTATCCATCAGGCGTATAATTATAGAGTTTATCCATTACATCCCTAACATGAAACTGAGTTTTCCAGGGTGCTCCTGCATAATTATACAGATATATCATATGTTGAACAGGCTGGTTACCATGAGCATAATTACCCATATTGGCAATCTGCATCTCCCTTATTTCATGAATAACCACGCCATAATAGGAATAATCGAAGATCGGTGGTACCGAAAAAACAGAATCGAGTTTAGAAATGAACTTTTCCTTTCCACCCATTAAATCAACCAGACCTGCAACATCCTGAAAAACACTCCACGTATAATGCCAGCTGTTCCCTTCAGTAAAAGCATCACCCCATTTATAAGGACTGAAAGGAGACTGAAATTTGCCATCTAGGTTGCGTCCACGCATCAGTTTTCTTCCACTGTCGAACACATTCTTATAGTTCATTGCCCTTCCCGAATACAGATCAATTTCTTCCTTTGGTCTGCCAAGTTCTTTAGCAATCCGTGAGATACAAAAATCGGCATAGGCGTATTCGAGAGTACGGGCCGCATTTTCATTAATACCAACATTATAAGGAACATAGCCAAGTTTGTTATAATAATCCGCCCCAAGCCGGCCAACTGAAGATACCGGCCCTGATCCTTTTGTATTTTTTATTACAGCCTGGTAAAGCGTCTCAATGTCATAACCCCTTATTCCCTTATTATAAGCATCAGCAATCAGCGATGCTGAATTGGAACCGATCATACAATCGCGATGGCCGGGGCTGGCCCACTCAGGAAGCCATCCACTTTCCTTGTATGCATTTGCCAGTCCCTCCATAATCTTACTGTCAACATCAGGATACATTAGGGTAACAAAAGGGAAAAGTGCCCGGAATGTATCCCAGAATCCATTATCAGTGTACATGTAACCGGGAAGAACCTCACCATTATAAGGACTATAATGAATAACCTCATTTTTAGCATTGATTTCGAAAAACTGACGCGGAAATAGTATCATCCTGTACAGGCAGGAATAAAAGGTTCTTTGCTGATCAGGGGTTCCTCCTTCAACTTCAACCCTGCCAAGCTGTTTATTCCATGATCCTCTGGCTTCATTTTTAATTGTCTCAAAATCTTTTCCACCAATCTCACGCGTCAGGTTTATAAGCGCTTGTTCTTCACTTATGAATGAAGAAGCAATACTCACACTTATCTTCTCTCCTTTTTTTGTTCTGAATCCAAGAACTGCCCCTGAATGGTCTCCTTCTTCCGCAAGGCCATTGGATCTTAAAGTATCACCATGCCAGGTACTTGAGGAAGTAAAATCATGGTCAAAAACCGCTACAAAATAATTATGAAAATTCGCAGGTACACCTCCATGATTATTACGGCAATATCCAAGGACTTTACGTTCAGAAGGGATAATTTTTACCATGGATCCCATATTAAATCCATCAAGTAAAATATAGGAGGAATCATTTTGCGGAAAGGTAAAACGGAATATTGCTGCTCTCTCAGTCGGTGTTACTTCAGCAGTAACATCATAATCAGCCAGATAGACGCTATAATAGTAAGGCTTAGCTACTTCTGCCTTATGTGAAAACCATGATGCCCTTTCGTTTTCGCCGGTCCTGATCCTGCCAGTCAGCGCCATCACGGAGAAAGCTGCATAATCATTGATCCAGGGGCTTGGCTGATGGGTTTGTTTTATTCCAATAATCTTATGATCATTGTAGGTATAACCCCAGCCATCACCCATAGTTCTGGTCTGTGGCGTCCAGAAGTTCATACCCCAGGGTAAGGCAATTGCCGGATAAGTGTTGCCATTTGATAATTTATATTCCGAATCAGTTCCCATCAGGGGATTCACCAGATCGGCAGGGCTCTTTTCTGATGCCTTACTGTGATCCTTCATAAGAACGGCTATAAAGAGTACTGCTACAACAGTTAATCCGGCTATAAATCTTTTCATTGTTGTCCCGGAAGTAAATCTTCCTAATCCCCTGTCTGATTGATCTTCAAAATTCATATTGAAATTATTTTATTATAAAGAAATCGAATTGTCTTAATAAGTTAAATGAACTCTGTAGGCGCTAAAACCACTAAAAATAAGTTTCTCCTCCTTTTTGAAGGAGGGGAAAATTTATCAACATAATTTAGTGCAGTCCCTTAGCACCAGTTTTTCAATTTTCTCAAACACCATTTCAGGTGTCAGCCAGTTCATACATGCAAAATCACCTCTCTTACATTCTCCTTTTCCATAGATTGTACATGGCCGGCAGGTCAGATCCTCAACCGGAATACGAATTGAAAAATTATCAGGCTGCATCCATGCGCCAAAACCACCCAGAGGATCAGTTCCTCCCCAGATAGAGATGACTTTTGTTCCTGTCAGTGCTGCCATATGCATATTGGATGAATCCATCGCAATCATAAGATCCAGTTCGCCCATTAACAACAACTCTTCATCCAGATCAAGCTTGCCTGAAAGGTTAATTGATCCGGGTATCTTAGTCTGCAATAGTATAAGTTTTTCAGAATCTTCTGCTCCGCCAAATAACCAGAACCTGCATTTATGTTTCTCAGAAAGGAGGTAAAGGAGTCTGATCATATTGGTTTCAGGCCACATTTTCAGTTTATGTTTTGCGTAAGGAGCTACTCCAATATTCAATGCTCCTTTCATTTCAGCAATTAATTCTGATTTCAAAATTATCTCCGGAGCGGGAACTATCCATTTCCCATGAGTCGGAACCACTGCGAAACCTGCCCTGGCAAAGACCTCACAATATCTTTCTACAGAGTGCTTTAGCCTTGTTTTTTTCTTCCCATTTATAAGCAATCGCTTTTCCTTTCTCCCTTTATCTATTACAGAGACGGGGACATTAAAAAGCCTGAAGAGAGAACGAAGAATTTTAGATCTTAATACATCGTGAAGATCAATAACATAATCGATATCAGACTGCCGGCTTAAATCTTTAAAAAGACGTACAATGCCTTGAAGTCCTTTGTGCCTTTTTTTGAAATCGGGAAAGAATAGTTGCAGCCCGTCAATTCCGGAAAAGAAAGGTTTGAAGGCCTGACGGGTAAGCAGCACTAATTCAATGTCAGGATATTGCTCTCTCATACCTCTTAAAACAGGTGTCATCAGGGCAACGTCGCCCATAGCTGAGGTTCTGATTATGAGGAGACGCATTTCAGTATTTTTCGTATGATTTTTCTTCCATAAGTCCGGAAGATGTCTTAATATTTATCTCTCTTTTCAGTTCAGATCTTTTGTCATTTTTAATATAGACAGCCCTTGCGGTTGCAACAAAGTCATTCCCAAAGTCCTTTTCCCTCTCAAGATCGCGTATATGGTCTTCAATTTCCCATAGTTCACAATTTACAGCATATAATGACTGGTATAAAACATCGGCGGCACTGATAATTGATGCGGAAGTGTTAAGAAGTTCGTTATATTCCTTCCTTAGGTTTACCAGTTTAACCTCGTCTTTTATCCTTTCAAGTTTTATCTGGATGATGGTNNGAAATCAGGAGAAACACAGAGAGCCACAGATAAGACATTTTACCCCACACTTTTATCTTTTTACTTTTATCTTTTATCTTTCATTAATATGGATCCACATCAATTGCAATCCTGAGAGATGAAGCCCCTTTTTCCTTTTCAAGCCTTTCAATAGCCTCAATGATAAACTGCTTGGCTTTTGCAGGTGGTTTTTCTCTTTCAATTTTAATAATGATAGTCTTGATATACCATAATTGAACCTGAGAAATAACTGGTGATTCCGGACCCAATACCCTTTTGCCGAAGATATTTTTCAGGTCCCTTCCAAGAATTTCGGAGAAGTAATTTAATTGTGTTCTGTCCTTATGTTTAATACTGATTTTTACCATCCTTGAGAAGGGAGGATAATTGAAGGTCATTCTCTCCGATGCCTGCATCCTGAACATATTTACATAATCATGCGTCAGAACGAGTCTTATGATTTTGTTTGCAGGGTCGGAGGTCTGTATCACTACTTTGCCCTGTTTTTGTCTTCTGCCTGCTCTGCCGCTTACCTGTTCCATAAGTTGAAAACTTCTCTCATGCGCTCGGAAATCAGGATAATTCAAAAGATTATCGGCATTTAGTATTCCAACAACAGTGAGATTTTCAAAATCAAGGCCTTTTGAAATCATTTGAGTACCAATAAGGATATCTATTCTCCTATCTTCAAAAGCTCTAATCAGTTTCTTAAATGAGTTTTTATTTCTTGTAGTATCCTGATCCATCCTTGCTACTCTGGCTGCCGGAAAAACAATTTTTATCTCATCCTCTATTTTTTCTGTTCCGAATCCTCTTGTCACCATACCTGTAGAATGGCAATTGCCACATTCAGACGGCATACTGGCAGTATATCCGCAATAGTGACAGACGAGCTTATTTATTCCTTTATGATACGTCAGGTTGACAGCGCATTGAATACAGACCGGGATCCAACCGCATTCAGAACATTGAATATATGGAGAGAAACCTCTTCTGTTCTGGAAAAGGATTATCTGTTCTTCTTTCCCCAGGGCATCATCCATAGCTTGAAGCAATTCAGGAGTAAAATGAGAAACCATCAGTTTTTTCCTATAAGCTTCCCGGGAATTGGCAAGGATGATCGAAGGGAGTTTGATGAGACCATATCTCTCCTTTAATTCAGTGAGTCCGTATTTCCCGTTTACAGCATTGTTATAGGTTTCAATTGACGGGGAAGCTGATCCAAGAACTGTTTTGGCATTATGCATCGCAGCGAGCATAATTGCGGAGTCACGGGCATGATACCTTGGGGCAGGATCATGTTGTTTATATGATCCGTCATGTTCTTCATCAACTATTATCAGGCCAAGATCGGTAAAAGGAAGGAAAATTGAGGACCTTACTCCAAGAATTAATCTGTAACTGTCTGGTTGATCTTTGCCTGCAACTCTTTTCCATATCTCCACCTTCTCAGGATCACTGAACCTCGAGTGGTATACTCCCGTGACTGCTCCAAAATGTCTTTTAAGCCTGAGGATAATCTGAGTTGTAAGTGCTATTTCCGGAAGCATATAAAGAACCTGTTTACCCTTTTTTAGCTGTTCCTCTATAAGGTGAATATAGATTTCAGTTTTACCGCTCGAAGTGACGCCATGCAACAGGACGATATCTTTTTCCAGAAATTCTGATTTTATCGATTTAAAAGTCGACTCCTGAGCGTCACTTAACAGTTTGATTGGTTCCTTGTAATCATCAACTCCTGATATTCTGGAAACTGATTGAGAAGTTGACATAAGGAAACCCTTCTTAATAATTGCCTCAAGGATGCCAGCTGAGGAACGTGATTCTGATAAAATTAGAGCCTTGCTGACAGGCTGTATCTCTTGTCCATCGGTAAAACCGCTCAGACTGAGGTATGATGAAAGGATGTCCTGCTGTTTGGGTGCTTTCTTAAGTTTATCGAGAATAATGTTCAATTCACTTTCTGAGAAATTACCTGACAGCTTAATGAATGTCTCCAAACGGGGTTTAAAACTATTCAGACTAGCGGAGCTTGGTAGCGCCGCTTTCATCACTTCTCCCTCACTGCACAGATAATATTCTGATATCCAAAGCCATAACTTGAGCTGGAATTCGTTTATCAGAGGTATTTTGTCCGTTATGCTGATTATCGGTTTGACATTTTTTATTTCCGGTTTTGAGTCATGAACCCTGCAAACAATTCCCGAATAATGATTTCGTCCACCAAATTGCACAGTTACCATTACACCTGGCCTGATATCCTCAACAATCTCATCAGGGATTGCATATGTGAATCTCCCTCTTACTGCGAGAGGCAATATGATATCTGCAAAAAGGAATTTTGTCATCGCATAAAATTACTGATTTTTCTTAATGCTTTCCCAGACCTGATATTGCGTTTTTCAACCCACCCCCATCCACTCCCGAAATAAGTCCGTATAGCTATATAATACTCCTGAAACATATTTGAGCTTCTCTTTTTTATCTTGAACCCCCTTTCATTTTCCCCCACGGGGGAAAGGGAAAACCACTCCTTCCCCTATGGGGGAAGGTTGGGAAGGGGGTAAATGAT
>PMIL01000148.1 GCA_003157075.1 Bacteroidales bacterium
AAAGTAATCAGAAAGTCGCTTGCAACGAAGAACAAAGATGAAAAATCTCAAATCAAATCATATGAGGTCATTGTCAGTGTGGATAGTTGCGATTCAAGGATGAAACCCGGGTTGGGTGCATCCTGCAGGATTATTATAAATGAGGTGAAAGATACAGTTGTCGTTCCGTCAGCTGCAATTTTCATGAAGGACAGCACGAAGATCGTATATGTTGCTAAAGACCATAAGTTTATACCNNCTTATGGAGCCTCCTTACTTTTTAATATCTCATGGAATGAATTCGGAAAATTCAGCTAGGATTAAACCCTCATCTGTCAAAAGGGATACTTTAAGAAAAGATTCATTAAACAAAATTGTCTTATTGAAAAATTAGTCGGAAATCTTTGAAAATAGTATGGTAATGAACAAAGTAATTATTCTTCTTTTATGTATCGGATTTATTTCGTGTAATGGAAAAAAAGCAGTTCAGGAGGTCCAGACAACCCATGTTAAAAAAGGCACATTCACTGAAGAACTGACGGAGGTAGGAAATGTGAAAGCTGTTAACTCCACCAATATAAATGCACCAAATATTTCATACAGGTATGGAGGTCTTAAAATCACCAAAATAGCTACTGATGGCAAAGAAGTTGAAAAAGGCGACACTGTCATGGTTTTTGATCCTTCAGAAATAAAGAAGGCTATTATTAATGCTCAGCAGCAACTGGAGATAGCAAATGCAGAATATGAAAAATTAAAGGCAACTCAACAATCAGAAATAGAGGACCTTGAATCAGACCTGGAGATCTCCCGTATATCACAGGAGATCTCGAAAATCAATTTGGAGCAAGCAATTTATGACTCGGAAGTCACAAAAAAAGAGATCAATCTTAAACTTGAAACAGCAAATATTGCACTAGCACACGCAAAAGAACAGATTGAGAACAAGAAAAAGATCCAACGGGAAGATCTTTATCAGAAAACATTAAATATTAAACAATTAACTGCTACCCTTGATGACGCAACCAAGTCTGTTAACAGCCTGTTTGTAATAAGCCCGAATAGTGGAATAGCAATACTTAAAGATAACTGGATGACAAATCAGAAATGGCAGGTAGGAGATCAGCCATGGTCAGGAACCTCGTTAATAGAGCTTCCTGACATGGACGCTATGATGGCCGAGGTGAAAATCAATGAGGTCGATATCGCAAAAGTTGCTCCGGGACTTAAAGCTGAGATCAAACCTGATGCATTTTCTGATTCTACGTTTAATGGCAAAGTCATAACAGTTGCCAACCTTGCACAAAATAAAGACTCAAAATCAAAAATTAAAATTTTCCCGGTGCAGATTGCTATAGACGGAAAATCAAAAAGCCTTTTGCCAGGATTGACAGTAAGCTGCAAAATAGTAATACGGGAAATTCCCTCAGTACTCTATATCCCTGTAGATGCGATTTTCAAGGATCAGATGATTGACTTTGTTTATGCAAGAACAAAGTCCGGATTTAAAAGAAAGCCTGTCAAAATCGGTCCGGTTAATTCTGATTTTGCCATAATTTTAGACGGATTAAAGGAAAATGAAGAACTTGCCTTGACCGATCCATTTCTTAACAAGGAAGAAACTAAAGCCCAAACTAAAAGCAAATAAACTGCATGTTCCTCTAATTTTTCCTTCATGGTTAATTGAAAATTATTTAATGATGCTCACTCAAAAGATTACTAAATACAGAATGAATAATAGAAGGAAATCACATTCCATTGTGTTTCTGTTATTGATTTACCTATCATTCTCATGCAATAGAAAGACGAATGAGGTTTTTACTGTTATGTCCGGGTCCTTCAGGCAGTCCATTAAACAGACAGGTGAACTGCAAGCTGTAAAGGCTTCTTTTATACCTATGCCAAGTATAGACTGGCAATATGGTTACCAGTTTAAAATAATAGGATTGGCGGACCATGGTAAAATTGTCCATAAAGGCGACTCTATTCTCAAACTTGACCCTACGTCTGTTTATAAGTTCATAATTGAAAGAGAAGATATGCTAGAAAATGAGCTGGCTGATGCCGAAAAACAAGTTGTTCAGAGTGAAAATAACATTCAGGAACTTACAGCTCAATTGAAAACTGAGCAGGCTTCTTATGATTTGAAAAATCTTGAAGTAGCTAGAAGCAAGTTTGATTCTGATGTCAAAAAAAGAATTAAGGAGTTAGAGTTTCAGCAGGAAACTATAAAACTTAATAAAGTAAAACGTAATCTGGACCTCAAACCCAAACTTGATAATTACGACCGGCTTATTCAGAAAATCAAAGTAGTGCAACGTCAAAATGAGCTAAATAATGCAAAAGAGGCTTTGAAGCTGTTTCTTCTAAAGTCCCCGCTTGATGGCATATTTCAGGTTGCAGTTAATGACTGGTCCGATAACCCCCAGATGTGGAAGGTAGGCGATACTCCATACCAGGGTCAGATACTTGCAAGTATTCCCGATGTTACCAGGATGAAAGTAAAAACATATATAAATGAGTCTGATGCAAAAAAAGTGTTTAAAGGAATGAAAGTTATTATCAGGCTTGATGCACTCCCATCAGTACCTTTTAATGGAAGTATAACCGAAATAAGTAAAGTATGTGTGGCGCGAGACAAAGAAAAAGTCTTTAATATATTCGTTGGAATTGATGAATCTGACCTTCGTCTTAAGCCAGGCATGACAGTTAATTGCGAATATGTTCTTTATGAATCAGATAAAAATTTGTTTGTTCCGAATAACTGCTTGTTGAAAGAAAGAGGTCATTCATATATTTTTCTCAAGAAAGGTGGTTCGGTGCGTAAGGTTGAAGTGCAGGCTGGTGCTGTAAATATAAATCATACTGTAATAACAGGGGAAGTGAAAGCAGGCATGAAGCTAGTGCCTTTTAATGATGTCTTAAATTCAAAAAATCTTTAGTTATGCATTATGCAGAAAATTTGAATATTGCCAAATTAGGACTGATTGATCATAAATTCAGATCTTTCCTTACTATGCTTGGAATTATTTTTGGCACAGCATCAGTTATCGCAATGGTCTCAATCGGAGAGGGAGCAAAAAAACAGGCAATCTCAAAATATAAGGATCTGGGTATTAACAATATTATAGTGCGTGATAAGGATTTAACGGACTCTGAGCTGGAAGCGGTGAGAATGAAATTTTCACAGGGACTATCCATTAAGGACGCTGAGGCAATTCGTGAGATTGTCCCCGGCGTTTCCGATGTTGCTCCGCAATCTGAAGTAAAAATGGAAGCAAAATATGCTGATAAATCATCTAAAGTCACAGTTATTGGAATAACACCATCTATCCTAAAAATACTTAATTATCAGACTGATAAAGGCCAGTTTTTAACTGAAGACCAATACGCTCGTCAGCTTAAAGTCTGTATACTTGGATCTGCAGTTGCACGATCGCTGTTCGGATATGAAGATCCAATATCACAAAGTGTAAAATTAGGTGATCAGTGGTTTGAAGTTTTTGGGGTAATGCAAAATAAGGCACTTTTTACAGAAACAGTCGGTGAACTGGCAGCACGCGACCTGAACAATGATGTTTATATTCCTCTGTCAACTTTCACAAGGAGAATACCCAGGGATAATCAGTTTTCCAGTGAGGTAAAGCAACTTACGGTAAAGCTTGATAAACCCGACCGGCTCGTTGAATCAGCTGCAGTTGTCAGAAGTATTCTTTCACGACGCCATTTTAGCAATGACGATTTCAGCATAATTGTTCCATATGAGTTACTGAAACAGGAAGAAAAGGAGCGGAGGATTTATAACCTGTTACTGGCTTCAATTGCTGCCATATCATTGATTGTAGGTGGCATAGGAATTATGAACATAATGCTGGCATCAGTCCTGGAACGAACGAACGAAATTGGAATTCGCCGGGCAATTGGCGGTAAGAAGTCAGATATTATGAGCCAGTTCATAACTGAGGCTGTTGTTCTTAGCATCTCCGGCGGCATTATCGGAGTGATTCTTGGAATTTCGTTGTCTCTGGGAATATCTCTTGTGACGGATGTACATACAAGCCTTACTTTCTATTCAATAATCATAGCCTTTAGCTTTTCAGTTATTGTTGGTATTACTTTCGGATACCTTCCGGCAAAAAATGCTGCCAACCTTAAGCCGATTGAGTCAATTCGGCATGAGTAGGGTGAGGTTTGAGGTTTTAGTGACCCAGGTACTCAGAGATTAGGAGACAGACAAAATGAAATTAAATTTACGATAAACAACTATTATCAAGCAACCAGTAACCAGTAACAAGCATCACGTAAAAAATTATCAAATGCACCTTTTACTAAAATCCGTTTCTGCTTTTTTTCTATACTTTTTTATTTCACAGAATATTTCTTCGCAACAGATTTATAATCTTGACTTGCAATCGAGTATTGAACTGGCGAAAGAAAAAAACAAAACAATGCTCATCCTGCAGCAAAATCTTAAAAAGGCGTCATTCGATCTGAAGGCTGCAACCAGCAGTCTCAGGACTCATGTGACAATGGACATGATTCTTCCACAATACACTGAAACAATAAGCCAGTTTGTAGATACAGCAGGTGTTACCTATTACCCTATACGTCAGAACACAATGAATGGATACCTCACAATAAGCCAACCTCTTCCTACAGATGGTTCATTATATATACGCTCAGGGGCTCAGAGTTTTGTTGATTACTATGCAAAAGATCGCCTTGCGCAGATTTCTTCAAGTATTGGCCTCAGGCAGCCTATCGCAGCTTTCTTTGGATATAACCAGCGGCGACTTGATTTTAAACAGGCAAAACTTGCATATGATCTTTCATTGAAACAATTGAAAAGAGCGGAACTTGACCTGATTTACCAGGTAAGTCAGAATTTTTTCCTTCTTCTATCATCTCATGAACGTCTTAACATTACCAGGATAAGTCTAAATAACCAACAGGAAGCATATGATATTGCGCAAAGCAAATATAAGGCCGGACTGATTCGTGAAGTTGACGCACTACAAATGGAAGTTGATTTAAGTGAAGCTATCAATAACAATGATCTTGCCGGAGTAGAATATAATGCACAAAATGCTCAATTCAAGGAGGATTTAGGTATAAATCTGAGTGACAGTGTTATTATAAAAAGCGATCTCAGTTACAACCAGGTTAATGTTGATGCTGAGAAAGCTGTTGCTCTGGCTCTTGAAAATCGTTTGGAATTAAAAGAAAATGAGATTACGATTGAGCTGTCGCAAATGGAAATAAAAAGAATAAAAGCCAACGGAAGAATTAGTGGTAATATACTTTTAAACTACAATTTTATTGGTGTTGACCAGAGCAAAATGCCAATTCCCATTGAGACCTCATTCAGTAATACATGGCAGAACCTGAATGACCGCCGTGGCAGTTTTGGCGTTGGTCTTACGCTCAGCATTCCAATTATCGACTGGGGGGAGAACAGGGCAAAGGTTCACAGTGCGCAATCCACTCTTGAACGGAATAAAATAGAACTGGATGCTGAGCGAATTGATATTGAAAGAGATATCCGGACAACGGTTAACCGGCTGCAAAGCAGTCTCAGACGGTTGCAACTACTAGAAAAGAACGTACTTGTTGCAGAAAAAAGTTTTGAAATCTCCCGTAAGAGATATGCAAATGGTGATATTGAAAGTCAGGCAATGGCATTGGAAAGGGATAGACTAAATACCGCTTATACCTCACGACTCGATTCATATATTATTTATAAGCTTCTCCTTTCAGACATTATGCGTAAGACATTTTTTGATTTTGAAAAAAATGTATCGATGATCGAGGATTCAAAATAATAGACACAAGATGCACGATACACAATTCACGTCCATCATCTTCCTTGAGTTGTAAGCCGTTAGTCCTGAACCTATTTATTTATCGAATCATATATAGCCTGAAGAATATCCGTCCGGATATTCATATTATATAACGCCTCACTTTTCCTTGTGGGATAAACCCTGTTACATAGAAAAATATAAGTTATTTCACTGACAGGATCCACCCACACAAAGGTACCGGTATAACCTGAATGACCGAAGCTTTCCGGAGATGCGCTCTTAGTAGGATAGGAGTCTTTTTGTGAAACCGTGGAATTATTCAGAAGAGGCTTATCAAATCCAAGTCCCCTCCTGTTATTATTTTCCGGAAACTGGACTCTCGAGTATTCTTTAATGACATCTGCTCCTATAAGCTGCTGGCCGCCGTATTCACCCATCCTGCGATAAAGCTCCATCAGTTTCATGAGGTCGTTGGCGTCGGAAAACAATCCGGCATGACCCGAAATACCTCCAAGCATAGCTGCCCCTTCATCATGAACAGTTCCATGAAGAACCTGTTTTCTAAACAATGAGTCATATTCGGTTGGGACAATACGGTCCATAGGAAATTTTTTATAGGGATTAAAACCCATTTCCATGGCGCCGATTTTTTTATAAATACTGTCTGTCACAAACTCATACCATTTCTGTCCGGTTAAATTTTCAATAATCAGCGGAGTGATTATGAAGGTGAGATCTGAGTAAACATATTTTTTCTCGCCAAGCGGGCTCTTCTTTATCTCCCTGAACATCTTCTTTCTGTAATTCTTATTGATATAGATACCCTGTGCCACTTCAAGCGGATATTTCTTACTGTATTGAGAATCATAAATATGTGGTTTGAAACTTCCATCTTTCTTTTCTGTCTCTTTCCAGAAAGTGATAAAAGGTGTCAGACCGGCCTGATGTGTCAGGAAATCCCTCATACCAATATTACCCTTATTGGTTTTTCTGAAATCGGGAAGATAGAATCCCAGAGTTTTATCAGGAGAGAATTTGCCCTCGGTATTAAGAAGCATCAATCCGGCAAGTGCGGATGAAATCTTTGTGACTGATGCCAGATCGTAAAGATCCTCTTCGTGAACTGCGATACGGTCATCGTATGTCTGAAAACCATAGGCTTTATGAAATACTACTACTCCCTTTCTTGCTGCCATAACAACGCAACCCGGATATGCCTTTGCAGCCAGACCTGCTTTTACTATAGAATCAATCTTAGAGTTAAGAAAATGAGATGACATTCCTACACTTTCTGGAAAACCATACTGCAGCCGGATGTTACCCTCTGTATTGATTCCATAATTGAACGGCCATTTATTATTGATGGTAACCGGAAGTTTTCCTTTTGCTCCAATGCCTCCGAATATGAGCTGGGCTGAAAGATCCTGTGTATATTCATTCTCCTGGTATGCAAGAATGAGTCCATTTGCTTTTTGAAGAGCTTCAACTTTATCGATGCCATAAGGGTTGCCAAACCATGTAATTATTGTTTTATTGTTTAAAATCAGTTTTTTAAGGAATTCTGTCATAGCCGGTTTTATTCCAAATCCAAAATTTGGTCTTTGATCAAGATCAAATACACCGCCTATGATCAGGTTGTAGTCTGAGAGTTTCTTCAGAAGCTTTCTGCACGCTGCTGAATCGTCTGTATTGATAAAATAGTGATCTGCAGGAATATAAGACCCAATTCTCTTCTGGTACGATGTCAGAACATCACTGTTTATTGCTACTGTTGCAATTTTAAGGTCCTCCAAATTGCTGACAGGAATAATATCCTTGTCATTGCTTATTACTGTTAAAGCATTGGCGTACAGTTCACGAATCAATGCCTTAGATCTCCCTGGAGATAACTCCCCATCAATATTTTCTTTTTTTATTGTCGATGGTTTGTATAATCCCGACCAGTACTTCAGGGCAAGAACTTTCCTGCACTTCAGTGCAATATCCTCACCAGACAGTTTCTTTGCTGATATATAGTTTTTTGTCTCCCTGATAGTCGCTTCAACATCGGTAACAAATTCGGCAACGTCATTTCCTGCTTCAAGAGCTTTCGCGTCAGCTTCGCCCGGTTTGAAATATTTAGTAACTGCCTTCATATTCATAGCATCGGTTACAATCAATCCTTTGAATCCCAGATCTTTTTTCAGAAGTCCGCTGACAATAACATTCGAAAGGGTGGAAGGGAGACCGGTGGAAGTGTCGAGGGACGGAAGATTCAGGTGAGCAACCATTATGCTTCCAATCCCCTCACTGATTAGTTTCCGGAATGGATAAAGTTCTACACTGTCTAATCGAGCGCGGGTGTGTGTTATTAATGGCAGATCAAGATGTGAATCGACATTTGTGTCACCATGTCCCGGAAAATGTTTCCCTGTCGCCAGTATCCCGTTGTCCTGTAAGCCTTTCATGTACATAATGCTTTTTGATGAAACCTTTTCCCTGTTTTCTCCGAAAGAACGATAATTAATGACCGGGTTCTGAGCGTTCACATTTATATCGAGAACTGGTGCAAAGTTAACCTGCATACCCAGCCGCCTGAATTGCAGTGCTACTTCTTTGCCAAACTGATAAATAAGTGAATCATTGCTGATCGCACCGAGCGTCATCTGATAAGGAAATTTATCTACATTCTCAATCCTCATGCCTGCTCCCCATTCAGCATCCAGGGAAATTAGAAGGGGCACTTTAGATATCTTCTGATAAAAATTTGTCAGTTCGGCCTGTTTGGCACCGGTGCCCTGAAAGAAAACAATACCGCCAACTCCATATTTTCTGATGATATCACTGATTTCCACTTCATGAGATACGTCCCTGTTTGAATAACCGGCTATCCATATGCACTGGGCAATCTGCTGGTCGACAGTAAGTGTCTTCATAACAGAATCAACCCAAGGGTGATTCATGTATTTCAGGAATGGAGGATCAGCCTGTTGTGCAGTAATATCATTAATAGTTAAAAGAACTGCGAAAAAGGGAAGAAAACTCTTTATGGATTTTATTAAACTCATGATAATGTGAATTTTAATCGGGGAATAATAATACTGAAAAGGAAATGTTTCTTTTCAAAAGTAACATTTATTTATATTAATATATTATTATTTTTACCAGATATTATTAGTTTTCATTTATGGCAAAAAGCACAGGCAGATTGGTTTCGCTTGATATTTTCAGGGGATTAACTGTAGCCTTTATGATTATAGTAAACAATCCCGGCAGCTGGGAGTATGTTTATGCACCTTTAAGGCATTCAGAATGGAATGGTTGCACACCAACTGATCTCGTTTTCCCGTTCTTCCTTTTCATAGTAGGATTGTCAACTTTTTACTCCCTGAAAAAATACGGGAATGAGATTAACGGGAGCTCTATTTTTAGAATATTAAGGCGGACATTGGCAATATTTGCTGTTGCTTTGTTTCTATCAATCTTTCCACACTTTAGCATGGACTTTTCAAACCTGAGAATTATGGGGGTATTGCAGCGGATTGCACTGGCGTATGGATTCGGTGCTTTAATCTGTCTTGCAATAAAACGTGACTACCTGTGGATTGTAGTCGCAGTTTTGCTACTTATGTACTGGGGATTGCTCGTATTCTTCGGCGGATCTGATCCTTTTTCTCTGGAGGGTAACTTTGCACTCAAAATTGATCTGGCTGTGCTGGGTAAATCGCATATGTATAAAGGTTTTGGAATTCCTTTTGACCCTGAAGGACTTCTGAGCACTATCCCCGCTGTTTGTACGGTTATAATAGGGTATTTCATGGGCGGAGTTGTTGCCCAGTCAGCTCCATCCGGAAAGACTGCAATTAAAATAATCCTTATCGGTGCAGCTGCTTTTGGTTTGGGATTTCTCTGGAATCTGGTTTTCCCGATTAATAAACCATTATGGACAAGTTCATATGTTTTATATACAGCAGGATTGGCAATGGGTGTCTTCACAATAATCTATCTTATTGCTGATGTTCTAAAATTTCAGGCTGCATGGAAGTTTTTTACGATTTTCGGAACTAATGCCCTGTTTTCCTATTTCCTTGCAGGTATCTGGACCAGACTGATGATGTTGATTCATGTACATTCAGGTACAGGGATGATTAGTCTCTCTGAATGGTTCTACAGTAAAGTTTGTGTTCCCGTCGCTGGCAATCTCAATGGCAGCCTGATGTTTGCAGTTGTAGAGATGTTGATAATCTGGGGCTTTGCCCTGGTGCTATACAGGAAGAAGATTATGATAAGAGTATAGGGGAGAGGTGTGAGCATAGAGCGTAAAGCGTAGAGATATGAGATTTGAGATGTGAGATGTGAGTATCTGTTCTGATCTGTGATCTCTGATCTCTGATCTCT
>PMIL01000124.1 GCA_003157075.1 Bacteroidales bacterium
CATTAGGAGTAGAAAAGAGGAAAATATGGAGAGAGTTTAGTACAAAACAGAATGTAATGTATTGAATTTTAGTCTGATATGTTTCCTCCCGCGCAGCGGGCTAATCTTTCATCACATTTTTTTTCTCAATCACTAATTGGTAGAAAACGGCAAAGCCTCAAAATATTATTAGAAATAGAGACCCTCGCACTATTTGATTAGGTATCAGAGACAAGAATATATTAATTAAATTCCGGTATAATGATTGGGAGATCCCTCAACTCATCCACCTCATAACCATTGCTTTAGAGTTATGCCCAAGGGTGGATGAGTTTCAGGATGACAATGTTTCTTGTATGTATTGGGGGAAGGAAGCAGCGGCGATTCACCGGAATCTTGTTTTCTGATAAAATGACAATTGAATCGCCGTTGCTTTCTTCCCCCTTGTCCTCCCTTAAAATCGGTGTCATCCCGAATTTTTACACAAAAAAAGTTAATTACTTAATTGAAACACTATCTGTGGAAAAATGAGGGATCTCTCAGGTCTGAACAAATTCTCGAAAGTTTTACTTCTAATAAAGATGTGAATAAAGAAAAGCGCAGCGGGGAGGTGCCCGGACCGCACCATTTAATTATGATACAAATGCTGATTCCGGCCGGGGCGTCAAACTCTGATGTTATAGTCCGCCCTCTACGTAGCTTGATTGTCAGGAATTACTAAGAATTTTTCCCGTGGGATGTTTTATTATTTTCCAAAAATTCTGTACCCCGCTGAAATCTGGAAATAATTATTTTTCCATTTTTCATTATTTTCTGTACCGGTGTATACTGTATTTAATCCCATAACATATCTGACAGTCAGGTTGATCCTGAAAGGCAGGTTTGCTTCGACTCCTAAAGCTAGGCCAATATCAAAATTAGAGTAATAATTCTTTATGTCAGTTTTTTGCCCGTTATCAAGGTTTTTCTGTGTTGCATTAAGCCGGTAACCAAACTCAGGTCCGGCATGAATATTAAGCAGTTTAAAAGGCTGATATTTTATAAGTATTGGCATTTCAATATAGGTAAGGATATCCTCAGCATCAGAGAACTGATCTTTCCAATGCAACCCCTTTCCTGAAAGCATTAGCTCGGGCTGAACAGCAAGAAAATCAAAGAAAAAATAATTAGCATAAACTCCTCCATTCATCCTTAATACGCTTGTAACATCAACATCTGCAGCACCAGAGGAAGTGGACTGACTTGCATAATTTATTCCTGCTTTAACGCCCAGGCCAAAGGTCGGATCATCCTTCCTGTGATACTTTTTTTGTGCCTCGGTCGATGAGAAAGTAAATAGTAAAAAAGATGTAAGCATCAGAATTAATATATGCTTTTTCATTTTATCAGTATTTATTAGTAGTAATATGTGTTGCTAAAGTTAAGTAATAAAATGATTCAGTACAATATCCACTTCCTATCATTTGTCTTCTTATCATCCCGTAATTTCTCTTATTTTTGATGCCTGATTGAAATATATTATATAATGGAAAAGGATAAAAGCATTATAGGATTCATAGGCTCAGGAGGCATTGCGCGTTCTCACGCTTATTCACTGAATTCATTGAGGTATTTTTATAATGATGCCCCTGAATTCGAAATCAGCGCTGTCTGTTCTGCAACAAATGACAGCAGAGCCTCATTTGCAAAACAATTTGGATTTGCCAGATCGTGGGACCTGGAGGAATTCATTGCAGACGACAAAATAAACACCGTCTTTATCCTTGGTCCGAATAAAGTCCATTTTGAGCACTTGAAGGCAGCCATAGGAATGCAAGGTATTAAGAGGATATATCTTGAAAAGCCGGTGTGTTCAAATCTTGATGAAGCAAAAGCAATTGAAGGGTTAGTTGATAAACACCCGGAAATAAAAATTCAGGTAGGCTTTCAGTTCCTGTTTTCTGCAACGATAAGATCAATGCTTAATCTCTGGAAATCAGGTAAGCTGGGCAAGGCGATTCATTTTGATCTTAAATATTACCATAGCGATTACCTTCTAAAAGATTATCGCGACCGGCGTCAGTCACGTCTGACACCTGCCCCGGATGGAGGTGCTATGGCCGACCTTGGTTCTCATTCTTTAAGCCTGCTGATTGCACTGTTGGGGGAAAATCTTAAGATAACAAGCGCACTTCAGGGAGGACATTTTGACGATGTAAACACGGATTCAGATCTGTTTAGTCTCATCACAATTCATGATCAGGCTTCAGGAGCTGTTGGAACCCTTTCTGCAAGTCGTATCAGTTCCGGGACGGGTGATTATTTCTCCGCTGAACTTTTTACAGAGCTTGGAGCATTACGATACTCATCACAAACACCGGATTATTTTGAATTCTTTACAGAAGCGTCAGGCTTATGGAGCAGAAAGATGGTTGGAAGTGACTTTAAACCACTTTCAGGTTTCCCTTCGGTACATGTTCCTCCAGGATGGCTGAGATCGATGATACATGCACATTATGTTTTCCTGACCGGAAAAGACCAGAATGAGTTTGTGCCCGATATAAAACACGGACTGGCTGTTCAGCGGCTAGTCACACAAACTGCAGAGCATTTGTCATTATTTAGAAAATCGATGACTTAGAGATAATTGCATGGGGAAGGGGCATAGCCGTCAACCTAAGGAGTTCAATATAGGAAAATATGGAGAAAGTTTGGTACAATACTGGGCGTAATGTATTGAATTTATGCATGATACATTTCCTCCCGCTGCGCGGGAGGTGGCCGGACCACTTTTTAAATTAGGATACAAATGCTGATACCGGCCGGGGTGGTTGATTGCTTATTCAAATTCCGGATCCTTTCTTTTGAAGGTTATTCTTATTTCATTTTTTACAAATTCAAGTTCCTGGAATATTAATCTGTTTTCAAACCTCAGTATTGAGAATCCAAGGTCTTCAAGATATTGATCTCTTTGTTTATCTTTTTCTATTTTGTGATATTCCCCATGCGGATTTCCATCAAGTTCAATTACAAGTTTTTCTGAGGTACAAATGAAGTCAACTATGTAGTTACCTATACTGTGTTGTCTTCTGAATTTTCTTGAATCAAGTTTTTTTGACTTTATAATATTCCATAACACTGCCTCAGCAGAAGTGGACTTATTCCTGAGTGAAGTTCTGAAGAATTTAAGGCTTTTCCTGTTAAAGAGGTTTTGGTTTTTCATACCAATAAAGGTAAGAAGCAATCATTGAATCAACCACCCTGGTCGGGAAATAAAATACTGTATATATAAGATAATCAATCGTCCCGACCACCCCTCCTTCAAAAGGAGGGGAAACTTTATTATGCAGTTCTCATTAATCCCCAAAGCTTAGGTTGACGACAATGTGGATGGGGGTGAGTATATATGAAATAAAAGAATTACTCATTACTCATTGTTAGAATATATCAAGCTTCCTTTTCCTCTCCTCAACTAACTTATAAAACCTCTCCGTGAAATCCGCATTTGCACCAGTAAGTAAATAAATACCTGTGTTGTTTTCTCTGGCATATTTGTTTTCAACAACACCCATTAATTTGCAGTCTGTAAAAAGTCCGATTACCTCATCACCTGGTTTTTTCCCGACTATAAGAAGATTTTTTATCTTACTTAAATACGGGAGCCAGTAAATATAATCTGTATTAAAGGCATAAGCTTCCGGCATTTTATCCTTGTTGTAATAGTTTAATGCCCCTGCCTGGCCATAGTTATTACAGATAATCAGGGTATTTTCCAATTCAGTAGCCGGGATAATTTTATAAGCAGCTAATGATTTATCCGCCATCTCCTGCCATCCGATCATATCAGCAAAATCCTGGGGAAGGTTATGATTCTTCCCATCCTCCCAGCGTAACATACCAAACTTTTCGAAGGCCTGTGCATGCTCTCTTATTTCAGCAGGGGTATAAACTGGAAATACTACTTTCAGAGTAAGAAAGAAAATTCCCAGATTTATGGCTATCAGAAGCGGAATAATAACAGGTCTCAATTTTTTTGTTAAAATGTCTGCAATATATACACTGCCAAAAGCGATAATTATAGGATATATGCCAACAGCATAATACCCTTTTGCTTTCATGACAGCAAAAAGGATTATAACTACAGTAAAAGTAATCCCGATAAATCGGAAGGGTCTGAATGGTTTATATATTATAAAGGCTATAACGGCTGCAGCCGTAATTGGCAAAGATCCGAAAAAGAAGAAAAGCTGGCTTTTCAGGAAATCCATTGAGGTATTATTATCCAGCTGGTTTGCCTTTAATACTCTCATATGCTGAAAAACGGGAAAGTGGTTTACAATCTGCCATATAATATTAGGAGCTAAAATAATTAAGCTTAATATAAGAGCTTTCCAGAAAGATGGCCTGATATATATCTTCCTCTGGTATGTGATGAGGAAACCCGCAACAAGTCCGGCAAGCAGGAAGATCATGTTATATTTATTGTAGAAACCAACTGCAATGACAACCGATAGGATATACAGCCATATGGATTTTTCAGATTGAATGAATTTTATTAAAAGATAAAAGACAATTGTCCAGGTTAAAATATCCCAGGAATTAGGCTGGAAAAGGATATTGATTCTTGCCAGGGCCGAGAATATCAAAGCTGCCGAGGCAAGTATCCTTGAGAATAAACTTCCGCCGATCTCCTCAATTATCAGCCATACGAAGACAATTGTAAAAGCGCCGAATAATGCTGGGAAAAAGCGAACCCAGAAAAGACTTCCTCCCAGCAGATATACAATTTTAGCGATCAGGGCGGTGAAAGGGGGAACTGAAATATAGCCAAAGGCAAAGTGATAAGCCTGGTTGAGATAAAGAAATTCATCCCGGTGGAGTTCATAAACCTGATTAACAACTGCATATTGCAAAATCAATTTTAATGCAACCAGAACCAACAGAATCCAGTACCGGGTTATAAAACCACGGAATTTTATATTCATTTTATAATAAGTTTTTCAATGATGCCAATAGAATCCGAAATGCACTTTTCACATACAGTTCCGAAGAGATTTTTTTCTTTTGCAATCCGGTTGCCTTCTTCAGTTTTTAAATCAACCCGGAGCAAGTCGATACAGTTCGTTGTACCATTAATCTGTTTGAATTGTTTGCTGAATTCCTGCACCAGTTTATAGGTCTCTTCTTTCCTGGTTTTATTGTCAGTATGTCTTTTGCAGGTATGAACACCCAGTACCATAAATGATCCGGTAACGGCGCCGCATGTCTCCTGAAGCCTTCCCATGCCCCCGCCAAATCCGCATGAAACACTTAATGCAAGGTCATTATCATAATTCAATTTCTCAGAGTAAGCCGTAAATACTGCCTGTGAGCAATTCAGCCCTGACCTGAATGTTTCTATTGCTCTTTCTTCGATAGATTTTGTCATATCAATTTTTTCTTTAAAGGTAAAATATTACAGGTAAAAGAGAGGAAGGGTGATAAAAAAATCCTGCCTATAATTCAATGTTATTTTCTGGATATAAGCTTAAAATCATGGAGACGAACAAATGAATAGCCCATTTTTCTGAGTTTTGGGACAATCTTCTCCAGAGCTTCCTTTGTATTCCATTCAGGGTGATTGAAATGCATTATGACAATTGCACCGGGTTTTATCTTGTTCACGACATTCTGTTCAATTACCGATTCCTGTACAAATGGGACTGCATCGCCTGAGAGAATCTGATAACCTACCGTAGTAATACCTAACCGCATTGCCATCCTGGCGGAGGCTTCGTCAATGAATGCTGTAGCTGACCTGAAATACAGAGGCCGGCGTTTTGTAATTGCTTCAATTTTCCGGGCATTTCCTTCAATTTCATCAAATGCTTCTTCCAAACTTAAAGTGCCTTTGATTCCATATGCACTCTGCCCGGTTATTGTACATGGTCTGTGGTTCAGTCCATGGTTCTCGATTTCAAACAGGGTATCACGGCTTAAGTTAAGAAATTCAGTGAACTGCGAATCGATCCATTTGCCGCTGATAAACAATGTAGCCGGAATTTTTTCCTGATGCAGATATTCAATCAGCTCCTTATCATATCCGCTGCCATGTTTTCCGCCACAGGCATCAAACGTAAAAGCCACAATCCTGTTCTTTGTATTTATTGATTCATCCACACCAGTAACAAATTCTCCCCAATTACCGGCAGGGGTTTTTGCAGATGCTGATACAATACGCTTTTTTAACTCTGAAAAAGATCTCTCCTTATTTAATCTTTTCAGAAATGTTGCATTTGTATACATATCAGGATCCTGAGAAAATGCCTCATTAACAGCGCAAAGGATAACAAAAAATAACAGTGGTTTCTTCAATCCACTATTTCTTATTTTCATCATTTTCAGAACTCCCGGTTATCTGTTTGATGTAAATGTAATAATCAGTTGTTAAAATTTGAAATATATTTCAGTCTGGAATTTGTGATTTATTCTGATGGTCCTCCTATTGCCGCTGCGAGTAGAGTTATAGAAATAAGCGCAGTCCATCCCATAATGTTTCCTGCTACTGTGGTTTTACGAATGAAGAATCGGTTTAACGGATAATAGGTCATTGCTTTAGGACCAGCGCCGGTCTGGATAATATCGGAAACCCAGAATGAATAATCGAAAAATGTTGGTATG
>PMIL01000273.1 GCA_003157075.1 Bacteroidales bacterium
ATCTATTAAATTCTGATAATCTCTCTTCAGGTTATCCGTATATAAAAACAGAAAAACCCTTCCCCCGGTCTGATTTCCGACACACGCCATCTCTTCTTTTGAAGACGCTCTTGCCAGAAGCAAGCAGCATTCAGCTGACCCTGATGGAGCAACGAGGACCCACCTTTTTGATTCACTTAAATAAGTATTTTCGACCAGGTTAAAATGCAGTTTTTCAGTATAGAACTTTATTGCTTCCTGATAGTCATTTACAAGTATAGTAACATGAGCTATGTGCTGTTTCATGAGTTGAATAAAGATAAATTAATTGCTTTTATTTTTAATGTTTTCAGGGGTGTTCATCCAGTAATTGAAATTACCTGAATATTTTGAAATACAGTTTTGTTCCAAAGGTAAATATCGTATAAAGCAACTATCCTGATAAGGCAAAGACTTGTTATAATCCTGTACAAACAACTCACGGTACTGATAGAGTTCCAAGGATTTTAGCTTATTTATAATATTCCCGTTTGTGTCTTTAATATCCTGAATTATTACTTTGCAAACGGGTTTTCTTTCCTTAAGATATTCATCCTTGAAACGGAGATATAAAGTTCTCCCAATGACCTGAATACTGGTGATTTTTATATCTTTTTTTCCGATAGTAATTCTATATTTATCTTTTTTCGATGCTGAAACGCGGTCAATTTTGTTGTTAAAATTAAGGACCACCGTCGGGTTTACATTCCGGACAGTATCCAAATATGAATTAACTACTCTGAAATAAGTATTATCTGTTGAATCGGTTACTTTAAAAAGGTTGTTAAATGAAATATACTTAAGACGCATCCGGGAGTCAGTGGAGTTTCCCTTACCGTATTCAATAACAATATTATATATCTGCTTTAATGCCTGTTCTTTATTCTTTTTATAGGTGGAGTACTCCAGCTTGTGTATAGAATAATCTGAAGGTTGGATATATATTGCACCAGATACAGTCAAAGAATCACCAGCAACAAAAGGTTTTGCACGGAAATCAATTTTATAGAGTAATAAATTATTATTTAAAACTGTTGTAGGTTCTGAAAAGTAGTGATAGATTATAAAATCCTGTGAGAATATTTCAATGAAGGAGAAGGATCGTTTATTGAAATTCCTGAGGGCATCATGTGTCATTAAAACAAAGAGCTCATTGCCATTCTGATCACCAAGGATTGCATTCGGAATAGTTTTTTCTGAGCTGTTATCAATTTCATTCCATGAACTATAATATGGAGAGATATTTATAGTCGGGAAATCTGTGTTTTTCCTGAAACCCAGCAACCGGTATTTGTTAAAATCTGACCCTGAATTGAATCCATCGTCAAATGTCTGAACAACTGCTTCATTCAGGTTTAGATAGATGCTGTCTTTCTTTTGATAATCGCGGTAATATGAAATGAAATTGAAAGGTTTATCAGGGTAATTATTGCTTATATTTCTTATTGCTCTTCTTATTATCGCCAGCGAACTCTGTTTCTTTCTTGAGGCAATAACGCTTACTTCACCCAATCCATAAACCACAGGCAAAAGAAGAATCCGGTTCTCCTTTATATTACTTAAATCTTTAAAAGCAACAGAATTTTCTTTAAAGCCTATACACGTAATCAGTAAGCTGTCATCCTGAAAGTCAGGATTCAGACTTACTTTAAAATCACCATCTGCATTTGCATAAACCCCCAGATGGTTATTTTTAAGTTTTATAGTTGCGAAAGGCACCGGTTTTGCTGTAGCGGAATTAATGATTTTTCCTGTTATGAAATAAGGAGACTGTGGGAAAAGGAGTCTGGAATTTGCCTGAAAAATAAGTAAAACCAGGACTGACAAAAGCCTTACTTTGCTGCGCATGATTATTAAAGTCGGATTGTGCAACAATAAAAGTTGTGATTACAGAATTGATACAGTAAAAATACAAAAAAAATGAAAATCTTCATTAGACGGTCAGGTTAGGAGTATTTGTTCAGGAAATGGTTTACAAATACTGTACCAGAATCATTTTATAGAAGAATTTTGACGAGTCAGTTCTTGTCAGTCATAAAATCGAAAGCACCTTTCCTTAAATTGATTCCATACTCCAGATAGGCTTTCAGACAAGCCAGAAAATTTGCCCACCCTTCAGTGTTTCCCATTAACCATTTTATTCCGGCTTCGTCATTCTCCCTGCTTTTTTCAGTGATGGATACCAGGGTCGAATTATTGGCTCTTTGAGTGAGAGTCATTTCAGTCAATAGTTCAATACCATCCACATCCCAATAAAAAGATATGTATTTATCCTTTTCTATTTTGCCAACACGGACAGGGAATTCCATATCAAATTCAGGAAAACGCCACATAATTTTTTTACCTTCTTCCATCCTCCCGCTGCTTTTTGAAATGAAGTAGTTTGACATTTTCACTGGATCAATAATTGCTTCAAATACCTCACTGACAGGTTTTAACATTTGAAGAGCCGCTTTGATTTCAAGAGTCTGTTTTTCCATTTTATGCTATTAATTCCATATTCGGAGAGAAAGGCTAAAAAAAATTCCAAAATAATTATTCAGATGGATATACAAATCCAGTATGTTCTTCTTTCATTTTTATGGGTCGAACCTCGATCCTGCTGTTTTCGTTAAACTTGAACTCCGGATTTGCTTTTGCAATTTCAATGGCTTCATCTATGTCTTTAGCAAGAATATGATAATAGCCTCCAATTACTTCACCTGCCTCGTTGTAAGCTACTTCTTCCCACTTATCACCTTTTCCTGAGATGATCTTACCAGACCAGTCAATGGGTTTGGCGGAAACCAGTTTTCCCTGCTCCTTTAAGGTGTCGATATATATCTCGCATGACTTAAGAAACAGGTTGAATTTCTGAGGGGATAATGTCTCCTGACTGTTCCTTGGTTTCCTAATGAAAAACATAAATTCTTTCATAGTTATTTAAATGTTAAATGACATTTAAATAACAATCACGAATGGCTTTGGTTTAAAACTTATTGCCACAATCTTCCATATCACCATACTCCACCTGGATGGTTGAGTGTTCAATATTGAACTGATCATGGAGCTGGCGCTGGATTGAACTGATGAAACTTACATTAGTAGGCATACATGTTGTAAGATGTACTGTGAGCGCAGCATCTGTCGTACCTAATGACCAGATGTGCAGGTCATGAACACCGGATACCTCAGTTAATCCTGCAAGGTAGTCACGGACCAGCTCGATTTTAATATTTTCGGGAACCGCATCGAGTGCAAGATTTACAGAATCTATCAGAAGATTATAAGAACCATACAAAATGACCGCAATTATTGCAAACGATACAACTGAGTCAATCCACTGTATTCCGGTAAAGGTTATAATTATTCCTGCTACCACAACTCCGAGTGACACCAGGGCATCAGCTACAAAGTGAACAAAAGCGCTACGGATATTCAGATCTTTCTTTTTATCCTTCATGAACAGGAAGGCTGTAAAAGCATTGACTCCGATACCGATTGAAGCGACAATCATAACGTTTCTGGCATTTACCTCCATTGGTTTATGGAGCCTTCCGAAAGTTTCATAGATAATAAAAATGACTGCTACGAGTAACAAAATTGTGTTAAGCAGGGCGATAAGTATAGTGGAACGACGAAAACCATAGGTAAATTTTAGTGTTGGCTGTCTCTGAGATAATATAACTGCGATCCATGAAAAAACAAGGGCAAGAACATCACTCAGGTTGTGCCCTGCATCTGCTATTAGAGCCATTGAATTAGAAAAATAACCAGACAAAGCTTCAACTATAACAAAAAGGATATTGATAATAATGCCTGTTTTAAAAGCATTGCTTAAATTAATATCATGATTATGAGTGTGTTTGTATTCCATGGTTCTTATTAATAAGCATCAGCATTCTTAAGCACTTGCATGTTATTCTCTGTACCAAAGAATATGCAATTTAATAAACAATTAAACCGGTATCAATGTTAAAAACCACAGAAGAAGTAATTATCCCTGAAAATGAATGTTATTAAAAAAGAAACTTGGTGAGTTTTTAAACTGAAATCAGTATTTATTTTTTTTCTTTTCTTTCATAACAGACTTGGCAAATCTTCCGAATTTTATGTCCATTTTATGTTTTTCTGCGACTGTTGTCTGGAATCGTTGCTGATCACGTTGAATCTTCCTGTAATTTTCAAGTGTCGCCTTGTCAATTTCTCCTTTTTCAAGGGCTTCAAGGATAGCACATCCCGCTTCTCTGGTGTGGGTACAATCCGTGAATTTACAGTGTAAGGTCAGATTGAAGATATCCTCAAAAGTAGTCTCTATACCATACTTTTTATCAGTAACACCCAGTTCCTTCATACCGGGAGTGTCAATTATTATTCCTCCGTTTTCAAGAACAAAGAGTTCCCTGTGACTGGTTATGTGCTTTACCTTATTTGTGCTTACGCTTATTGATCCGGTCCTTAAAACGTTCTTTTTTAATAAATTATTGATCAACGTCGATTTCCCGACGCCGGAAGAGCCAACTACACAATATGTTTTGCCTTTTTCCAGAAGGTTGAGGATCTGATCGAGACCAGACAGAGTGGTATTGCTGAGCATAATTGTTCTGATCTTTTTGCGTCTCAGGAAAAGTTTCCTTTTGACCGACTCAATCTCCGTGTCGGTAGCAAGGTCAATTTTACTTATTACGACGACAGGTTTAATTCCGGAGTCAAAGCATATGGTAAGATATCTTTCAAGCCTGTTTATATTGAAATTATTGTCAATTGATTGAATGATCAGGGCAGTGTCAATATTGGACGCGATAATCTGCTTCTCTCCCGGTTTGCCAGGAGCCTGTCGCTCAAGAAGAGTTTCCCTTGGCAAAACTTTGTGAATGATTGCCATATCTGAATCATAGGCAATCATGGTAACCCAGTCACCAACGGCAGGGAAGTCTGCTCTTGTCAAAGCAGTAAATCTCAGATTCCCTGTTATTTCACAATCATATTCATCCTCCCCTGCAGAGACTATATATCTTTCACGGTCTTCCCGGATAACCCGTCCTAAAGTGAAGCCCGACAAAGAGTTGTTCTGAATGTATTTCTCTATTCCTTCATTATATCCCAGATCTTTCAGTGTCATATGAGTTATTATTCTTGAATGAAAGGAACACTAAGATAATTACAAAGTACAGGAGTAATCTTTCTGAATCAGTGCATTCCATCTCCTTTTGCAATTTTTCGAACTTCGACGCTGTTTCCGTCCCCCTGAAGTACAGGGCATCCTTTTGCAAATTCAACAGCTTCATCAACTGATTCAGCTTTTACAATTATGTATCCGCCGATGGTTTCTTTTATTTCACCAAAGGGCCCGTTGGTAACAATGTTTGTATTGTTTTTGTTTCTGACAACCCTGGCATCAGCAAAAGGCAAACCATTGCCTCCTGATAATTTATTCCGGGCAGCAATTCCGCCCATCCAGTCTCTTGTTTGTTTCATCCAGACTTGTATTTGTTCCGGTGAAGCCACCTTGAGGCCATCCTCATGTCTGAAGATCAAGATAAATTCNNTGATAACAAATGAGATTAGCGAAATTGGACATCAAAGAGACTTCTCTTCGAAATTGAACATCCACTGAACACCATATTTATCAGTACAACTGCCATAATATGCTCCCCAGAATGTGTCCTGAAGTTCCATTGTAACATTACCTGAGGCAGATAAGGCTGTGAATAGTCTTTTTGTTTCTGCTTTTGTATCGGGTTCAAGATTAATATGAACATTGTTTCCAAAATTCAGTTTAAATCCCATTGATTCCGGTGCATCTGTACCCATCAGAAGATGATCACCACAAATCTTTAATTCAACATGCATTACCAGGTTTTTATCTTTTGGATCTACCGGCGGCATTCCTTCCGAAGGAGGAATATCTTTAAAACGTTGTATTCCGCCTCTGCCAAACTCTCCGCCAAACACTGATTTGTAAAAGTTAAACACTTCTTCAGTATTGCGGGCAAAATTAAGATATGTACCAACTCGTGCCATAAGTTTAATTTTTAAAATTATTCCGGTTTAACAATCAGAAGTATTTTTTTGTTGAACAGAAAGTCCGGGATTATACGGAGTTAGTCTGGGAATCCAACGCGGCACATTTCTTTTATACTCACGGTATTCATCTCCAAATTTTTTCAAAAGATCGGGTTCTTCATATATTAGAAAATATATATTATTCATAATGAAGAAGATCGTTACCCATATGAATATTTTGAATGACAGTATAGCAATTGATTCTCCTATAAGAACAATAATTACACCTATTATCATTGGATTCCTGACATACCTGTACATCCCTTTTATAATCAATTTTCTGGTCGGACTCCAGGGGGCAAGGGTTCCGCCTCCAATCCTTATAAATCCGGAAATTGTTCTGGCCATAATATAGATTCCTGAGGACATGAATATGACACCAGCCAGAAATGCAGAAATAGATGAGATTGAAATTTTCTTCTCAATATAAAGCGGGACTAAAATCAAAACAGTAACAGGGAGTATGAATGAGAATATTTGTTTCAAAATATTTTTCATTGCAACTCACTTCCTCCTGGTTTTAGTTTTATTCATACTTTCCTGCACCCTTAATTTTACGACCCGGTCAATTAAATTATATGGAATCGGTTTGTCTAGGGGAAACCTGAGTGTGCCTTTTGATGCTTTATAATGTGAAAGCTCGATGTTAATTGCATCATTCCCTGCCGGAGCAGGATAGAGGCCAATATGATTCTTAAAGGCCGCAAAGTACACCAGGTTACCATTAAGAGTAAATGTAGGCATAGAATATTTAATGGTCTCTTCAGCTTGTGGAGCTGCCTTTTTTATAGTTGACCGGATTTGCTCCAGAATTTCCCGGGTAGATTCCGGAAAACCCGAGATATATTCATCTATATTGTCGATTTTGGCACCATTCATAGTCATAATTTGTAAGTTAAATTCAATTATTCAGATAATCTTTAATATAGTTAACAACAGAGAATTAATTATTGTTTTATTTTAACAATATAACTATTGCAGCTAATTATGAATGTCAGGCAATATGGCCGGGTAAAAAATTTATTTGTTCAGTTTAGCTTTCTCCAGACCTTCTTTAACTCTGAATTCCACTATCTTTCTTATCAGGTCAAAGGGAAGCAATTCACTTATTGGAAATTTAACCGACCCTTTTGCTCCTTCATAAACGGATAATTCTTTTTTAAAGGCTTCAATTCCTGATGGAGTAGGATAAAATCCAACATGGTTTTTAAATGCTGCAAAATGCACCAGGTTCCCTTTTAATGTGAAAGTAGGAATTCCATAATTGATAGTCTCCTTTGCATCCGGTGCCGCTTTCCGGATTGTTAAGCGGAGCTGTTCAAGGATTAGTTTCGTTTCATGAGGAAAGCTGGCAATATAATCATCGATGTTGTCGAATTTGATTCTTGGTGGTGTCATAGCTGTTCTGTTTATTATTCAGAGCTAAAATCAAAAAAACCAATGAAACTAAAGAATTACCGGGAAGGATATTTAAATATTGGATTCCCCTTTAGGGCTTTTTCCCGGATTAAATTTATCTCCTCATTTTTAAGAGGCTTGATCTGATCTCTCAGATTCAATGCAATCTTAAATAGTTCCGGTTCTCCGGGAGGAATGGCTGCTGCTATCGGATGAGACAATGTAAAACGCAATCCTGTCAGAATATCTTCTTCAGAAGTTAACGGTTCATACCAGCATTTTTGATATTTTGAATGAGCCACATCGTGTGGCCATGGTCCTTTTGCCATTGACTTTAAAGCTATAATACCCATCTTCTTTTCCTGTGCAAGCGCAAGTAGCTGCGGGCCAAAATTACCCGCGTACCAGGTAAACATATTAATTGGAAACATAATTGTATCGAAATCGAAACCGTTTATTAAAGCTGTAGCAGCTTCGACGGAATGAGCTGAAAATCCGATAAATCTGATCTTTCCTTCCTTTCTGGCTTCCTGAAATGTTTCAATCGCACCGCCTTTTCCGAGAATTGTTTTAACGTCATCAAGTTTTGTTACGGCATGCAGCTGATAAAGATCGAAATGATCGGTGCGGCAGTTCTTAAGGGATTGTTCCAGTTCCTTTCGGGAATTATCCCTGTTGCGTCCATCTGTTTTACAGGCAAGAAAGACATTCTTTCGGTATGGTTCAAGGGCCTGTCCAAGCTTAATCTCAGCATCACCATAGGTCGGAGCGACGTCAAAGTAATTTACGCCCGCGTCAATAGCCATCTTAACTGATGAGGCAGCTTCTTCAGGGGGTACATTCATTACTAAAATTCCTCCGAAGCCGATTTCAGATAACATTTCTCCTGTTTTTCCAAGAGATCTTTTTTCAACTTTTCCCATGACTGCTTCTCTTTTTATAAAGGAAAGGTCTGCAGGAAACAGGCCTGCCACCGGAGCCATAATGGCTGTTGTTTTAATAAAATCACGACGTTTCATATTGGATGATAATTATAATTAGAAACTTGTCTTAAAGTTACAAACATTTGAAAATCGGGAAGAAGGAATTGTATAATTATGAACATTAATCTGATGGTTTCTGTTCAAAGATCCTGCATGATATTTTAATAAAACTTTTATTCAGGAGATATTATTTCTTTCGGATATTGTATCCACTTTTTTTAAGGGAGGCTATAGAGGTATTCAAATCATTTTCCTTAACGAGAATATAATCAGTATCATAGGTTGATATCATAAAAATTGAAATTTTAACCTCTTTAAGAATTGCAGAAATATCTGCAATTACCCCTATAAGTGAAAAATCCAGGGGTCCTTCAATTTTGAATAACCGCCAGTCATTGCTGCTGGCACTCCAATCTGGAATTTGATCGGTTTGGGCAGTAACTACCGAAAGCTCTTCATCTGTTCTGGTTACCGAGCAGAATTCTGATGAATAAATCCAATCCGGCAAAACGGAGTCTTTTTGAAATTTATAAATTGAATATTTTTTTGTTGAGAGGATTAAATTATATGTCATACTTTTATTTTAATGCCTATTTGAGTTCCATTAAAATGTCCCTGAATTTTTTTTGATTTTTTAATGGTAGAAACGCCGGATCGCTTTCTATTAATTTTCTATTGTTAAAACCCAGTTTAATTGCCTTTTCAAGCGATTTCAATGAGTTATCCGTATCATTATCGAGTGCATAAACTTTCGCCAGTAAAAACTGTATGGAATTGTCTTTAGGTTCAACCATTGACTGCACCTGGTAACATATTGAAGCTGCTTTAAACTGTTTTAAACTAAAATAGGTTCTCCCGGTTTCAAAACAAACTGTATTTAATAGCATCAATACCCTTGAAGCAGTTAACTGATTATTTGTGTCTTTTGTTGTTTCCAGGTATCTGAGCATTTTGATCTGGGACGAAACCGAAATGCGAATACTATCCGGTAACGATCCGGCTCTTGCCTGCTTTAAAACTTTAGAAATGAGATTATTTTGCATCTCCAGCTCCCATTCTCTGTTTTTATTCCAATTCCTGAGTGCTTTGATATAACCACTGGATTTTTCCAAACTATCCAGTGTCTCATTAAGTTTCATTGAAGTAACATGATTAGGGAAATCTTTGATAAGATATTCAAAAGCCAGGGCTGATTCTGTCAATTTCCCGTTTTTTAAAAGCAATCGGGCTTTTCTATTATATTTTTCAAATTGTGCATTTATAAATGCAGGATTTTTGATCTTAGTCCCCTTATTCATTGCCTGTAACTCCATCCATTCAACAGCTTCCAGCAATAAATCGGATGATGGCCAGCTATGCCCTCCATTAAATATCCTGATTTCAATATTCATTCCCAGGTTATCCATCTTTTTTACCAGGTCGCACATTTCGATGTAATTCATATCCCTGTTCCCGACCAGGCCGATATAGCTGAAAGACAGGGTGTTTCTAAAATCACTCTCACCAGGGAATCCTGCACCACAGGCAATCACTCCCGAAACGATTTTATTTTGAAGAGCTATCATTGATGCTATTCTGGATCCTCCTGAAAAACCTGCAGTGTATATTCTGCGGATATCGATGGAAAATCTGTCTTCAACATCGAGAAACAGGGAATTTATAGCTTCAGAAAGTTCATTCTCAGGCAACTGGTTCCTGGAATTATTCGAACAAACAATAATAAAACCAAGCTTTTCTGCCGCCTGAACAAACCCGGAGACAGCTACCTTCCCTCTTGCTCCCGGATCAAACACGAATATAACTGGCCATTTTTTAACATCGGAGTAATTGGTTGGGAGATAAAGAGCATAACTGAATTTTGGATTTGATTTGCATCTTATTGTATCGACTATAATTCCCTTCACCTGGTACTCACTTACATAACCGGCAGATAGATGCTGAATATTGATTGAAAGGAAAATAACTAAGAGGAGAGGAGTTAAAAAATATTTCGTCATTGCCTTTTTTATAATGACCATTATATCAGAGACTACCCTATTTTGTTCTTTCACTAATCCTAGCAATAAACGGCAGGCCGGAATTATAATACCTTAAACTCTTCCAGGTATTAATCTGTTTCATAAGTTATTCAAATTTTATGTTTTTAGTTTCAAATGCAGCACTCAGCCTGATCATAGCCTCGCTTTTAACAGAGTCGGCGTTATTTATTGTGCACCAGAACCGTACTGTAATTGCACAGGTTTCAGGGCTTACCCTGGTATATAGTATTACTGGTTTTTTTTGTGAAATTACATTTGGCATATCAGCGATAGTCCCGTTAATTACTTCATTAATCACATTGGAATCTAGTTCCTTTCCTGCCAGAGAAAACCACACCATAACCCTTTTCTGGTCATTGCTGAAAGTCCAGTTAACAATGTTTTGTGACAGAATATTTCCGTTAGGAATGATAACTTCAGCGCCGTCAGCAGTACTAAGTGTGCTGGCACGCAAGCCTATTTCTTTCACTTTCCCCGATTGCCCGCTTACTTCTATAACATCACCGATCTGAAGCGATCCGTCGAAGATCAGAATAATACCTGAAACGAAGTTGTTAACCACATTCTGCAATCCCATACCGATACCTACACCTAATGCTCCGAGCAGAAATGTGAGCTTATCTATCGGCAATCCTGAAGCTGCAATAGCAAGCAGATAACCACCCACCAATACAAGTAACCTGGTTACGAGCAAGCGCGAGTGCTGCTTTTTGGAAACTGGTGTTGTATCATCGCTTTCGTTACCCGTTTCACCAAATAAAAAGCTTATAAGCTGTTGCAGGATATGTGCGAACCAGATGATGATAAAAAACCATAATACACTGACCAGCCTGAAAGAGATACTTCCTATTGTCCTTGGTGTAGTAAGCAGATCTACAACACTGTTTGTTATAGTATGATATAAGTTCAGATTGGATGTAAGCATCATAAACCATAGAAGTATGGCAATAATGGCCAGTGGCATTTTGATTTTTTCAGTAACNNACGGGTAAAACTACTGCCTGTGTAAGGGCAAAAACACCGGCAATTCCTAATATACCCGACAGAGATATCCTTCCGTAAAGATTACAGATTATGCCTAAGGCGGATAATATTATCCCTGTTATTGCTGCTCTTTTTATCCATTTAAAGGAACTAATATTTTTGCTGATGTTATTGTAAAACATAAAGGAGAAGACGATAATGCCCACTTGAACAGCCAGCAGGAATACTCTCGAGGCAAGAGTCGGTTCTATTAATAAATAAATAATTGCAACAACAATAAATAATGCCACCAGAATCAACCAGATCAACCTGAATTTCAGGTTTTCTTTTTTGAAGATGATGACAGATGAAACAGCAAGCAATAGCAGGTGCTCAAAGGCTATATATGAAGTTGGCGCATATGCATCAAAAAAAGGCATCAGGCAGAGCAACAGAACCAGCAGGGATAATACAGGGTAGCTGCCTAGATATTCCAGGTGCAAAAAACTAAATGTGCCACTTTGCTCCCGGAGTGATTTTAAAATCTTTCGTTTTAAAAATAACCAGATAAACAACATGGTCGCCAGGAAGAGTACGAGCGTCCTTTGACCGGACGTCTGGCTGAAATAATAAGCAATTGCCTTTTGTTCGCTGCCCAGCATGCTCATAACTCTTTTTGATGAATCATTGGCGGTAGTGTCTGTTTGAGTTTTTTGCCATAAACTATTTACCTCAGGTCCGAAAAGCTGCTTCCCTGCTTTATCCAGCCTGACATCCATCATATTCAGCATGTTGGATAAATTCATCGAATTATCCGCCATTTTAACTTTCAGAACGTTCAGTGTATCGACATTGGCTTTTGCTGTGCTGTCGGTCCTGATCCATTTTCGCTCCAGACGGACGAGTTTCATATGTAGGGTTTTCTTGGCAGAGCTGTCTGCATTTAAAACACGAAAAACCGAATCCGATAGAGCTTTTCTCAGGCCAAGTTTTGCATTATAAACCCTGTTATAAGTCTTAATAAGACGTGATTGTATCTTATTGTTTTCTTCATCCAGATTATATGCAAAACTTTGATACAGGTAAAGGTTTTTAATATTGACCACTGAATTTCTGCCTCTTGAATTTTGACGGATAAGCCGTAGGTCGATAGTCATTTTGTCAACCCTTCTTTTCATGCGAATGACTTCGAACCCTAAATTAGCGCTGTCCCTGATGGAATTTAAATCATCATTTACGCGTTCAATGCTCATTATATAATCGCTCGATGTAAGAGAATCTACAGCCAGTACCGGTTTCTTTTCTATTGATTGTTTGTATATTCCGTCTTCCGGATTGATTTTAGTCTTTGTTCTTTTGGATACAACATCTTGTATTGACTGATGATTATCTGATATTGGGGTTTGTTTGTGTTTTTGTTGGGCTAAAACAACAAAGCCAAAACAGATAAGTATAACAAAAAGGATAATTCGTTTCATGGGTCACTTGTATTGAAAAAGGAATATTCAATTATAACAAATGTTTTGCTGACGGCTAAAGCAATATTAAAATTTTAAACAGCACAACAAAACTATACAAATATTAGGAATGAGGTTGCTTTTCATGAGAGAATTAGGCGAAAGGTATTGCAGGAGCCTTACAGCCATAAGATGCGTTAGCGTATCAACAACGGTGCGCAAAGTCCAATTATCAGGCTATTTACTTTTATAGCCTGTTTGGAAAATAAAAAATAATTCCTGGTATTAATATAATTCGTTGTGGGAGATGATGATTTATATTTTTGATATTCTTCATAAACTTTTCTTTAAAAATTTAAAGTTTATTTTGGGGTGAGGAATCGATTATACCAGCACAGCGAAACATCAGCATAGCAATATTTCTCCGAACCGATAAGTTTGGTACTAAAGAACTTCTTATCTGTCATTTTTGCGATCTGAATGCCTGTTTTATCAATACCAAAATTGTAGGCTGTTGCAAGGAACTTTAAGAGCCTTATTTCATCCATCCTGTTAACATTAAATTTCTTTTCACAAATTCTGATAAATGTGATCAGATAAATGACCTGGCTTTCAGCATCTTCAAGATCTCTTATAATTGACCTCCTGTATTCTTTAATGTCCTCATAATCAGTGACTGCTTTAAATGTTATTCCTTGACGGCGTCCCAGATAAGCTGATGATTCATCACGGATAGTCTCAGCAAAAGAAGGCTTCATCTGGAAAACTCCGATTGAAAAGTCGGCATAATCCTCACCCAGGTTTACATATAGTGCTTTAAGTAATGATATCTCCATTTTATCGCGCAATGCTGAATAACGGATAAGTTCAGGGAAAACAACGGAGATTGCGAGAGGATAGGAGATGTGATTCTTTTCGATCAAAGGTTTGATCCACTGCCTGTTTTCTTTTTCAAAGGCCTCTGCTTTTTTCCAGTCCTCACCAAATACCTCAGCATAGTTGAGTGATTGCGATCTCGATGGTTGAGAAAAGAGAATATATAACAGAATAGCTAAAAGTACTCTTTCTGAGTATATTTTAAGTTTTTGAATATTGATCATCATTAAATATCGGAGCCACTAAAAGNNACTTTCAACAGATGAGGATTAAACAGGTCAGACATTGTTGTTCCATCACTGAATTTCAATGTGCCGTAATTGTATATAGCATATTTTGTATTTGCTGTATTTACAAACAGATCCTTAGCCCCGTTATCTTCGGGTTTAAGTGTGAGAAGGACTTTGTTAGACAAGTCAATTACTTTATCATAAGTTGTTAAAAGAATATCATCATATTTTACATTGTTGTTTAAGGTCCCTCCTACGGATTTGAGCGGATCGTAGTTTACACCCTGAATATTTGTAACAAGTTTTGGCAATGTACTCATCGGGCCGCCGCCAGCCTGCATTTTTTGCATCATCTGCTGTGAGTATTTCATTGACAGGTCCATTTTCTCCTGGTCTGTTTTAGCATTCTTTATGGCTTCTTCCATCTTTTTTCCCTCAGCTTCACTAACAGGGACATTTTCAATTACAATAGCAGCAAATTTATCTTTTGATTTTGCCACCTTGAAATCATTTATCTGACTGTATGGACCATAACTTTTCCCACCAAACTTGATGAGATATTTTTCACCTGAACTGCTTATAAATTCATTATTTGCCCATGCCTTTGCTGATTTGGAGTCAACCTCGTTATCGATTTCGTCAAAGCCTTTTAATCTTGCATCGCCTGCTTTGATTGGTCCCTGTGAAGTGCCATCCTTCCCGATATAATAATCACCGGTTATTTTGTCTTTTATCAGTACGGCTCCATCCTCTCTGACACTGATCGTTATCTCAGAATAATCGAGTTTCAGGTTTCCGCCGAGACCAAGTATAAGCTCAGCATTATCACATGCACACTTTGGCTCAGGTTCCTGATTTGCAGCTTTTGTTCCTGTCTCTGGTTTCCCGCTTGCCTGATTGGTCACCGATTTTGAAACTTTATTCAACAACCGGCCGACCTGGGCATTCCCCGGGGTTGCCAAAAAAAGAAATAATGCAAGTAAAAATAGAATCGACTTTTTCATAGGTTAGGCTTTAATTTATTCTCAAATATAATTATAACTTTTTAAGACAGATACAAGTATAAGCTTCAAATTACCTTTTAATATGGCCAATGTTTTTTAAGGTAACCCTTTTGCGATGCGAAGGAGCAATGAAAAATCCGGTACCGAATAATTGGTACCGGATGTCATTGAAGATATCAGGAATGAAAAAACAAGGAATTACTTTTGTTTTGCCCGTTGTTCTGTGACCGGTTCAAGGCCGTTATCTGACATAGCCCATATACTATTCCCGGATTCCCAGCTGGATTCAAGATTGTCATCATATTCATTCCTGAATGAGGAGTGAAGCAGAATGCGGGGATTTTTCTCAAATTTCAAGATGGTGCCTGTTGGAATATAGAGTTTGATACCAACATTATCAGCCGCCCATTTTCGTCCTGACGGACAGGTAAAATATTCATCCATAGAGAGTGTATCACCTTTGATACTATAATGAAAGATCAATCCGTCAGTTTTGTTAATAGCCTCCACCTCTGTTCGGCCAGCCGAACGCTTTCTTATTTCTATTTTTCTCATCTTACCGTCAGATCTTTCAACGGAAAAATAAGTACGGATATACAATTCTTTCTTTTGATCATTCAAAAAAACAGAATATTCTTCATGCGGCAGTGAAAACTGTTTGTCATATTTTAAATCGGCGATCTTATTGTCTGTCATTACATACATGGTATCCTGTGACCTGGGAAGCACTGTTTCTATGGTAGTCTTGCCAGTCTCTGCAAAACTTATTCCCTCATTGAAACCGATAATTGAAAGAGCTGCTATGCTCATTATCCAGACTACCAGAGCTACTAAACTTACAACGCCATCTCTGGCTTTGAACCAGAATATCATTTTTACCCCCCAGTAAATCAGAGCGAGCATCGGCAGGAGAAAGGTAAGGGTGCTTAGTAAAATAATCCATGGGACAGCAGCGGGATTCACAATATAGGTCAGAAAATCTTTTAGGTAAAACAGATTTACTCCTGAGGAATCAACTGAAAATGAACCTGGATATCTGAAAACAATGACCATTATGAAGGCCAGTATTGCGAGAAAACCAGTGAGCACAAATGATATTCCTATAATAATCAGGAAAATGCGAACAATAACATAACACGCTTTTCCGATAGCCCTGAAAATTTCATTGATAGCATTTCCAACGGGCGAACGATTAGGGTTCTCGTTACTGTAGTATGATGATCCTGCTATATAGTTGCCCTGCGTGTTGCCCGTACTGACTCTTCCATAATGTGAATCACCATACATTTCACGCTTCTGAGCCTCAGTCCTGGCCTTCGGTATTGCGATCCAGAGAATGAAGTACGCTAAAATTCCTATCCCAAAGAAAAATGCAATTACGAAAAGTATCCTGATAAGAACCGGGTCGGTATCGAGATAAGCAGCAATTCCGCTACAGACCCCACCCACAATTATATCATCGGGATTGCGATGCATTCTTTTTCTCCTTGTGGCATATGGAGGCGCTTCATTTTCAAAACCTCCGGCTTCAAAATCTTCCGGTTTACCGATTATGGAAATCATTGATTCCACATTTTCTTTTGAAATCACACCGGCAAGCCCCTTCTGTGACTGAAAGATCTCAGCTATTCGTGTTTCTATATCTTCTACTGTCTCATGCCCTCCATGCACATTAGCGAACCGGTTGCTGATTGACTGCAGGTAATCTTTTAGTATCCTGAATGCTTCTTCATCTATCTGAAAAAGTGTACCACCCAGATTTATTTTTATTGTCTTGTCCATTAGTGTCAGTGTTTAGTGGTTAATAATTGATTACCTGGTTCTGATATGATTGACTGATTCAACAAGCTCCATCCACGATTTATCCAGATCAGCCAGATACCTTCGTCCTTCCTCTGTCAGCTCGTAATACTTACGGGGCGGGCCCTGTAGAGATTCTTCCCAACGATAACTGAGCAGTCCGGCATTCTTCTGCCTTGTCAGAAGGGGATAAAGAGTTCCTTCAACAACTATTACTTCAGCTTCCTTAAGTTCTTTTATTATGTCACTGGCGTAGCAGGAATTTCTCGATAGTACAGAAAGGATGCAGTACTCAAGTATCCCTTTACGCATCTGAGCTTTATTATTTTCTAAATCCATTTTACTGAGTTTTTAATTTTATACTTTCGATGTCTACTCAAAAGAATTTATTACAATTTCATGTTCTTTCTGACTGTATCAAATTCCTGTTTTACAGAATCCTTTATATTATGAATATTTACTGGATTACCTTTCATGGCGATCTTGTCGGCTGTAGTCTTCGCCTCCGGGATAACAATATAAAGAATCAGGTAAATCAGAATACCCACTCCCATAAAGGCAAGTATCAGGAATATTACCCTGACCAGCCATATTTCCATATCCCAGTATGCTGCTATCCCGGCACAAACACCGCCGATTGACCTGTGATCAGGATCCCGGTACATCCTGTGATAGCCCGGTGATGAAAATTTATCACTGACTGTCGGGCCCTCATTATCGGAAATATCTTCAGGAGTACCTAATACAGTTATTACCTGGTGAACATCCCCGATGTCTATTACCTGTTTATAATTTGTGAGCTTTGTCCGGAACAATTCCGCCATTCTGGCTTCAATATCCGAAAGGATCTCTGCTGAACTCTCTTCTCCGGCGAAATGAAGTTCAAGATTCTTTAGATATCTTTTTAATTCGGCGTATGCATCTTCATCGATGTTGATAGAATATCCGCCGAGATTAATACTTACTGTGATTTTCATGGTGCTT
>PMIL01000367.1:0-7590 GCA_003157075.1 Bacteroidales bacterium
GGCTAAATATTAGGGAGAGATGGCAGAGTGGTCGAATGCGGCGGTCTCGAAAACCGTTGTTCGCCTTCCGGCGAACCGGGGGTTCGAATCCCCCTCTCTCCGCAAAAAGACGATATGAGTATCATTACAAATTAATTAATCATTTAAGTTCCTAACCATGAAAAAAATGTACAAAATGTTGTTGATATGCGGATTGGTCAGCATAGTTGTAGCAGGTTGTAAAACCAGGCCTGCAGCTCAGGTTGATAAATCAAATCCATTCTTTTCACCTTATAATACTCAATTCGATGTTCCGCCTTTTGAAAAGATTATGGCAAAACATTATATGCCTGCATTTTTAAAAGGAATGGCTGACGGCCGGATTGACATTGAAAAGATTGCGAACAGCAAAGAAGGACCTACATTTCAGAATACTGTTGAGACATTTGATAAGGCCGGACAGCTTTTAACCGATGTCTCTGCTGTCTTCTTCTGCCAATCCTCTGCAAATACAAATGATTCGCTGCAGAAGGTCGAGGTGGAAGTTTCTCCGTTATTGTCATCATATCATGATGAGATCCTTCTTAATTCAGCACTCTTCAAAAGGATTAAATATGTGTACGATAATAGTGCAGAATTAAAGCTTACTGCAGAACAGCAATTCCTGCTTGAAAATCTTTATAAAAGTTTTATCAGAAACGGTGCAAACCTGAACAAACAGGATCAGGATACGCTTAAAATACTGAACCAGAAGCTATCAGTTCTGACCGTTAAGTTCAGTCAGAATGTACTTGCAGAAACGAATAATTTCAAATTATATGTTAATAAAGAGGACCTCAAGGGTCTTCCTGAATCCGTGATAGCCACAGCAGCTGAAACAGCGAAAGAAGCTGGTCAGGAAGGAAAATGGGCTTTTACAACCCAGAGACCTAGTATCTTCCCTTTTATTCAGTATTCACCAAACAGGGATCTTCGTGAGAAACTATTTAATGCTTATACAAACAGAGGTAATAATGGCAATGAGTTTGACAATAACAAAATCCTGGCCGAAATAGTTAAGCTCAGGGCTGAGAGGGCAAAATTGCTTGGGTATAAAACACATGCTCATTATGTTCTTGAACCACGGATGGCAAAAGTACCGGAGAATGTATTTAAGCTTCTTGATAACGTTTGGGCCAAAGCAATTCCGGTAGCCAAGAATGAGGTTGCCGAGATGCAGAAAATAATAACTAAAGAGGGTGGAAAATTTAAACTTGAACCTTCCGACTGGTGGTANNAAACTTGAAAATGTAAGGGAAGGCCTGTTTACAGTTGCCAATAAATTATTCGGAATCACACTTGTCCCACTTACAGGAATGCCTTGTCCTCATCCTGATGCACAGGCCTATGAAGTAAAAGATGCTGACGGATCACACCTGGGTGTACTTTATATGGATTTCTTCCCAAGGGCCAGCAAACAGCAGGGTGCCTGGTGCCAGAGTTATCGCAGCTATCATGTAGTCGACAACAAGGGAGTTGCTCCTATCGTAACAGTAGTATATAATTTTACACGTCCCAGCGGCGATTTGCCGGCTCTTCTCAGTGTTGAAGAAGCAAGCACTATGTACCATGAGTTTGGTCATGCACTCGATGCCCTTTTCAATAAAAGCACCTACAATACGACTAATATTGCCTGGGACTTTGTGGAACTCCCTTCACAACTCATGGAACACTGGAGCACTGAACCTGAAGTTCTGAATATTTATGCCAGGAACTATAAAACAGGGGCACCTATACCTTCAGTTCTTGTTGAAAAAATAAAGAACAGCGGTTATTTTAATCAGGGATTTGACAATGTTGAAATTATGGCGGCTTCACTTCTTGACATGTCATACCATTCCCTGGAAGCTCCGGTAAACATTGATATTCAGAGTTACGAGAAAGATTTCTTCAAAAAAATCGGACTAATACCTGAAATTGTTTCAAGATACAGAAGCACCTATTTTACACATATTGTAGGCGGTTATGATGCAGGTTATTACTGTTATACCTGGGCAGCTGTTCTTGACAACGACGCATTCGAAGCCTTTAAGGAAAAGGGAATCTTCGACCCTGCCGTAGCTGGTTCCTACAGGAAAAATATCCTCGAGAAAAATGGAACAATGGATGCAATGAAGATGTTCGTGAATTTCCGCGGACGTGAACCTATCATCGAACCTCTGCTTAAAAACAGAGGTCTGATGCAGGATGTAACCACTAAAAACTAGAAAGCATTACTTATATCATTCAGACTTACTCCCAGTATCTTGAGAGAGACTTCATTAAGTTTATTAATGTCTCCGGTAAGATGAATGGTGAACTGAACATGACTGAGACTTTCTCCCGGCTTAAGATCAGCAGCCGGTGAGGAAGTCTCAAGTTCATAAAACGGACCCATCTGCGACCCGTCTTCAAGAGGCCCGTCATTATATGAATTGAGAGCATCGCCCGAAAACGGATCCTCCTGGATCTTCCATGATGAATTTACATACTCTTTTTTCCCATCCGGCAATTTGCAGATCAGCAGAGTAAGAATTTTATTGTCTGAATCATAGCTACCCATGACACCGGTCGCCCGTAGCGGGGGTATGCCAATTTTCCCGCGGCTCTTACCATCTGCCTTAAAGAAAATATGATCGCCTGCGACTTTCAGACGGTCAGCAGAAATTTTGCCAAAGTAATTGTCATTTACCCTTGGACCAATATTCTTGTCTTCACCAGGTTTAACCGGTATGGTAATGACAATTGCAGGGGAGGGGTTAAACATGCCGAGCATCCAGATTGACAAAAGCCCCGTCTTCTTTTCCCATGCTTTGTCACCTTTATTAATTATTTTATTGTCAGAGCGGTAGGCAACATATTTAAGTCCGGAGGCATTTATTGAAGTCTGGCTGACTATTTCTTTTTCAGAGAGTACGGAGATTTCTCTTTCAATCCTGAATTTTAAAGGTGTTCCGCTATAGTTCTCAGTAACAATATCATTTCCGAACAGAGCCGATGAATCTGTTGCTGACACGAGTTGAAAAGGAGTTGTGTCGAGAAAGGCAGGAGTTTGCCAATTATCGTATACAAAAGGTTTTCCTTTACTGAAGAATATAGAATACTGGCCACCTTCAGGTCCGAGCCATAAGCGTTCTTCTCCTCCGAAGGCATTGATGTGGGGCATCAATTTGCCTGCTGCAATAAGATTTCTGTTTATCCATCCGAAGGAAAAGCCTGAGGCTCCCTCTGCCGTACTTGTCATTACCCTTGCCTGCCAGTCCGGTACCACTGTAATAGCTGAATTCGTATTTTTGAGTTCAATAATTTTCACGTGTTTCTTCAGGAAATCCCTGTTAAATCCGTATTGTTTTGTGCTGTCGGTAATCATGGTCGTTTCTTTTTTAGTGTTATTTTTTACCTTATTTATACCATTACATGATGTGAGTATTACAAAGGCAATAAGAATAAATTTAATGTGTTTCATATTTTAGTTATTTAGTCATTGAGATAAAACAGACTTATTTCGGGTATTGTTTCTTTTACCTGGAACATACCTTTTCCAGAAGGGTAATGCAGTAAGCGATGTGAACCAGAATAGATACCGTACCGGTTTCAATCCCATCGCGGAATGAAAGATCCGGTACAGAAAAGTTGTAACAATTATCATTCCACCAATTCCAATAATATTGGAAACTATTATCCACCACCAGATATCGGGTTGAACGTGAAATATATTTATGATGAGCAAGAACAATTGGGCATTTACAGCTGTGTAAATAATCCAGAAAATCAATGCCATTCCATGAGATGCTTCAATGGCTCTCCTAGGGCACCTGTTCAGACACCTCATACAGCTTTCACAGGTCAGTTTCCAGTATGGCCGGTTTCCCACATACATTATAGAAGATGTCGGACATTCTTGTATACACAGGCCGCAATTATCACAATTGTTATTTGCGATAAACATCTTTGCAAGGAAAAATCGGCCTCCTATATAATAAGCAAGAGCCAGAGGGCTAACTATCATATCTACAGGCATGCTGTAAAGTCCCCGGTAAACTTTCTTCCCTGTTAAGATCTTATTTGCAAAATTCCTTACAATCCTTTCACATCTGATAAATAAAGAATCTATAACCTTCTTTTTAATCCCGGGATGAAGAGGAATCCAGTTTGAAGGGAGATCAACAGGCCGAAAACCAATACACCTGTATCCTTTAAGCCAGAGGATAAATGCAGGAAGCATGAGAGCAACACCGCTTAATCCGGGCATAAACAATTTATAGAGTTTCATTCCTGCACGAGTGTTTAAAAGGAACACCTCTCGGCCTAGTCCCGGTGGAAATCCTGCAATAAACCTGAGCATAATTGGAGCTGCATTAAACCCGTGGGTCGGGAACGCGAAACAGATTAATGGCTTATCTTCTAAAGCAGGCATCACTATATCTTCAAGCCTGTCAATACGCTGAACTACAGTTTTTAATCCCCTTTTATCTGCCTCATCTGCAATCCATTCTGAGGAAGCCTTTGCGTTTCCCGTACCAGAAATGAAATAGATATAAAGAGACTTCCAATTCTCCATTTTTAGAATTATCAGTGAACATAGTTTATTGATACCTGATATTTAGTACTAAGATATTGATAATCGTTCTATTTTTGCAAATATCCGCTTATTATGGTAAAGAAGAGTCTTTGTGGCTTATCTGCTGATGAAATATACGAAATTATTGAACCGACAGGCTTCACCGCCAGCCATTCAATTCTGATTGCTAATAGTTTATATAAAAAGCATATTTCAGATATTTCGCATTTTGACAAGATCCCAAAAAAGTTAAAGGAAGTGCTTGCAAGTATTGCTGTCAGCGGATTAATTGAACCACTGGCTTCAGTCGTATCTAAAGATAATTCAGTTAAATATCTCTTCCGGACTGAAAAAGGAATGGAGTTTGAAACAGTTTATATCCCGGATAGGAAGAGAAATACAGTGTGTGTTTCCACCCAGTCGGGTTGCAGAATGGGATGTTCTTTCTGTGCTACGGCAAAGTATGGTTTTAAGGGTAATCTTTCGGCAGGAGAAATTATAAACCAGATTATTTCAATTCCTCAGGCGGAAAAAGTTACACATGTTGTATTCATGGGTATGGGAGAGCCAATGGATAATCTGGAAAACGTTCTTAAAGCCTGCAATATCATTACTTCTGAATGGGGCCTTGCTTTAGGTTCAAGAAATGTAACAGTTTCTACAGTCGGTATAATGCCCGAGGTTGAAGAATTTCTTATAAGGTCTGAATATAATCTGGCTCTAAGTCTCTATTCTCCTTTCTCAGCGCAAAGAAGAATTGCTGTTCCGGCGGAATTAAAGCATCCGGTAAGGCAAATAATTGAGTTGATAAAGGGTTATCCGGTGAAAAAGAAGAGAAGGCTTAGTATTGCTTATGTAATGTTTAAAGATATTAACGATACTGATAAACATCTTGAAGAACTCATCTCAGTCTTAAAAAATACTGAAATAAGAATAAACCTGCTTCCATATCATCCTGTTCTAAATGAACAGTCTTGTTCATCTTCTGAAGAGAGGTTGCAGTATTTCAAACATAATCTGATAATTTCAGGGATTTCAGCCTCTATCCGCAAGTCCCGTGGAGAGGATATATCAGCTGCTTGTGGTCTTCTGGCTGCTAATCGTTAATCAATTGAAACATCAATACATCCATGTAGCCGGTGTCAGTCATTATCCATTCTTTTTTTGTTCCGATCTGCACGAATCCATGCTTCTTAAACAGATTTATGCTTATCAGATTATCCGCCAGGATATTACAAAATAACTGATGAAGATGCAATGTTTTAAAACAGTAGTTTATCAGGCAGATCAGAGACATTGATGCATAGCCTTTTCTTCTGTATGATTCATTTGCAATTAATATTCCAATACCTGCTCTTTTATGAAACGGGTCAAATTCAAAGATGTCAATTGTTCCGATCGTTAATTTATCTTCAATATGGTCAATCATAAGTCTGAGCTGACCTGTTTCATAAATGTTTTTATGAGAATTCTCTATATATCTCTTTAGGGTATATCTTGAAAAAGGGGAGGCAGTATTGCTAATAATCCAGTAAGTATCATTATTTTCCCACGAATACAGAAGCTCGAGATCTTCAGGTTCCAGAGCTCTGAGCAGTATATTTTTATACTTCATAAGGGATTTATGATCGCTACTGACTCATCAACAGGTAAAGGTTTCTTACAAAAGCATCCTCGAATCCAAGCTTTTTTATTGTCTCAAGATCCTCTTTTGCTTTGATAATGGAGGTATACTCACCATAATAATATTTATAAAATCCATCAGTAGTTCTTATTTCATTGATCCCGTCGAGACCACTGAAGATCTTATTAATATTCAAGGCATTCTTAGTTGCTTTCAGCTGAATCGTAAAAACTGCGCGGTCAACTTTGGAAAGAGCAGTTTTTTTTTCCACAGGATTGAGAATAGTTTTTGATTCGTCGTCTAATTCGAACTGATTAAGTAGATATGCTTTATCGAATCCTTTTTGTTTAACATATTCAAGATATTTGAGGGCTTCAATTTTGTTATAAAAGACTCCCAGAGCATAGACAGAAATTGAATCGGTTTTAAATGTTCTTATAAACAAAAGATCATCCTTAGTCAGCGAAGAGAAATACTTTGGTGAAAGTTTTTCTTTCGTTTTTAGCAGGACAATACTATACCTCATTGAATTTGGCTGTCTTAATTGTTCGGGAGTATAGGATTCCTGCCTGATTATAATTCCTGTTTTTGGATCAACAATACCAAATGTAACTCTTCTGTTATACTTTCTCCCTTCAGGATTATCCGATCCGTCGCGGTTAGTGTTTACAGCCACAAAATTAGATTTTCCAAAAGCTTTTTTCACGAATCTGGATGTGGAGTTACCTGAGGTTGTCAGGTAATTGATAACTGTCTGAGCCCGTTTGTCAGCCAGCGCTTTGTTATATGCTTCACTTCCCTTTGAGTCAGTATACCCGGCAATTTCAACTTTTAATTCAGGATATGTTAGCAGAACGGATTTAATGGTCTCTAGGCCGATCTTAGCGTATTCATTTATTGCATAGCTGTCGAAATCAAATAAAACGTTATTTATTGATAAGAATTCACCGGCAAACACTTTATCTGGTATCAGTGAAGAATTAACAGAGACATAATTACCTGAAAAATATAATGGAATATTCAGGTTAATTGTATCGGTTTTATACCCACTTTGACTAACAAAAAGCTGATAATCACCAGGTTTAAGCTCAACTTTAAATGACGATGAATCACCCATCTCTATATTTTTAGGTGCATTCAGATTCTTAGAATCAACAAGCCATATATGGATTTGTTTCGGATCCACTTCCATTCCATCCTGTAAGGAAATTGTCCCCTTGGCTAAAATCACCTTGTCAGCCGGGTTTTCGGCTACAATTTCATAAATGTTCCTGGTTTTTGTTTTTTCGTCAAACAGACTGGTGATAAACCCGGGTTTATTATTGTTAAGGATAAAAAAGGTATTTTCAAGAGAATTATTAAAGGCATAAGGCATACCAATGGGGTTGGTCCAGGTTCCATTCTTTTT
>PMIL01000367.1:7621-9369 GCA_003157075.1 Bacteroidales bacterium
GTTTTTTCCGAATACCATATATCAAGTTCTCCCTCTCCGCCAGGTTGGTTGCTTGAGAAGTACAAACCTTTACCATCTGGAGTAATGAACCCAAATGCCTGCCAGTAAATTGTGCAGATTGGTTTTCCTATGGTCTTTATTTTTGACCAGACAGAATCTTTTCTTGTGCTGTAATAGAGGTTCCCGTCACCCCCGTCATCCATATAAATAATCAATAATTTCCCGTCTCCTGTAATCGAATTGGAATAGAATCTGTCAAAGCCACCAAGCTGCCGGCTAATATCAGTGGGTCTTTTCCAGGTACCATTTTTATAGGAGCAAAATATTTTTGTTTTGCCATTTGTTTTTTGAGTGAAAACAAAGACAGAATCATTTTTAGCGAGTGCAGGGTTACAAGCTCCGGGGTAGTCAGGAAGCCAGTCAGTGAAAAGAGTTGTAATCAGTGTTAAAGGCTTCTTCTTCATTTCCAGTGCGTACCTGCAATCCCTGATCTGGTTGTCAATGTATTCTTCCCTGAAAATCTTGGTATTACTCAATCTTTTCTTTGCATCAATATAAAGTGTGATGGCCTTTTCAAGACTGTCATTCTGGTGATATGCAACAGCCAGGTAGAGGTATGTATCAAGGGGAGCCTGGTCTCCATATTCTAAATAATCCTTATCGGTTTTAACAACATTCTTAGCGGCTTTAGAAAGAAGTTGCAAGGCTTCAGCCTTTTTTCCATCGAGGTTAAGATAACAGATCCCAAGTTTTGCAGTAAGATTGTCATTACCCGGATATTTATTAAGAAGTGCCGTGTACATTTCGGAAGCTTTCTCATAGTCCTGGTCATAATAGTAATAGATGTCAGCTTCCTGAACCGCTTTGATCAGAGCTTTTTTTACAGAAGTTTGCGAGAATAGAGGAAGGCCGCAAAAAATTAGTAATAAAATAAAAGTGGTCTGCTTGATTGCTGTTTTCATTATTTTGAAACTTTCTTGATAAAGATTTGTTCAGGATATCCTTTCCTTATCAACTCNNGCCATAACCTGAACAGTATAATATAGAACATCTGAATCCTTAATATTTGCATCACCAACATCACTGACATTCAGGTTTTTTATCAGTATGCTTGTATCAACAGCGGCCACAGCAGGTATCTGTGTAAGGTCTATTTTTTCATAGACTATCTTTAATGAAGAGGTACCGGGTCTCTTTTCATTTTTATCTCTAAGGAGTGAAACATCAATATTTAATGCAGGAGTTGCATTGTCAGCCCGGATTGCAGTATCGATAACTTGTGTTATGTATCCGATTCCTTTATAGTATAGTCTGAATTTACCGGGTGCAACTGTAAAGCTGTAGAGTCCGGTATATTTATTCGGAAATCCTACATCCAGGGTATCGCCTGATGCACTGTTAATCAAATGTATTGCATAATTTTCATCAAATGTCACAGTTGTATCCTGCAGACTGAATTTACCTTTAATCTCAAACAGCTGGTTTACATCCGTACTACCCATTCCGATATAAAAGATTTCCTTCTTTTTGTAGTCTGTTGTCATTGAATAATANNTTCTGACTTTTGAAATTATCGAATCCACCCATTGAACTATGTCCTTCGGAAGAAAAATAAAGTACGGAATCATTCTCAGTTATAAAGGGATTATCCTCATTAAACGGTGTATTAACTGCTGCTCCCAGATTAACTGCCGGGCCCCAGTCCCCTGTTGCATCTCTTTCAGAAACATAGATATCGAGGTTTCCCT
>PMIL01000267.1 GCA_003157075.1 Bacteroidales bacterium
TCTAATTTCTTTGAAGAAACATCAAGCAGGCTTTTTATAATATTAAGGTAACTCTGTTGCCGGATAATATCATAATAGCTTTCCATCACAACAGCCATTGTGGTTTGTATCTGCTGGTTAAGCTCCAGTTCACTCTGCCGCTGCAGAAGATTTAATCTTCCCTTTGTTGCTATAATCTTAAATCCGTTAAAGAGCACCATGTTTGCTGTCAGACCAGCATTATAAGAACTGTTGTTCACATTATTCTGGCTGATATTTATGCCGCTGCTGGTCTTTTGTTTTAGATTTAAAACTGATCTGTTGTCGGCTGCTGATCCATTAAGAGATGGAAGTCCCCCGGCCATTCCATAGGTATTGCCAATTCTACTGATATCAGTATTAACTCTTGCGATACGGATATCAAAATTGCTTTTAAGTGCTGAATCAATCGCATTTGTAAGTGTGATCTGAACCTGTGCCCCAGCATTCAGTGAAAACAATAAAATGAAATATAATAAACCTCTTTTCATGAATACTTTCAATTTCTAATTATGTTGTCACAATTTCTGGTTCAGTTTCAGGTGTAGTTTCAGCTTCATCCTGACTCTTCTCATGTTTTCCGGAGATATATGTATAAACTGATGGTATTACAAAAAGTGTAAGGACAAGCGAAAAAAGAATACCACCAACAACAACAACTCCCAGTGGTATTCGGCTGGTAGCTGCGGAGCCAAGACTCAGTGCAATAGGCAATGCACCCAGAGAAGTTGCCAGGCTTGTCATAAGGATTGGACGTAACCTTTGAGTTGCTGCTTCAATAACAGCCTGTCCAATGGGTAAGCCCTGTTCCCTTTTTTTATTTGCAAATTCGACAATCAGAATTCCGTTTTTGGTAACGAGTCCGATTAACATTATCATTCCAATTTCAGAAAAAATATTTATGGTTTGTCTGAATATCCAGAGGCTTAATATTGCTCCTGCTATAGCCAGCGGAACCGTTAACATTATGGTAAAAGGATCTTTGAAACTTTCAAACTGGGCAGCCAGTACAAGATAAATCAGCACCAGAGCCAGCATAAATGCAAATGCAGTATTTGAGGAACTTTCTGAATAGTCCCTCGATGGTCCGCTTAATGATGTCTGAAATGTATCATCCAGGATCTTGCCGGCAATAACCTGCATAGCCTTCACTCCGTCACCAACTGTTTTACCAGGAGCGAGAGAAGCTGAAAATGTAGCGGCTTTGTAGCGGTTAAAGTGATAGAGTGCAGGAGGAATGGCATTTGGAACAATTTTTACCACTGTTGCAAGTGAGATATAAACTCCTTGATTATTACGGACATATAATTTCATTATATCGCCAGGTTCCTGTCTGTCATTGAGCCTGACCTGTCCTATAATCTGATATTGTCTGCCATTCATAATAAAGTAATCGAGACGTCTTCCGCTGAAAGCACTGAGAAGAACATCGTTGATGGCATTCACAGTCAGTCCTAAATCGCGGGCTTTTATCCTGTCAATATAAAGATCGGCTTCAGGTTTGTTAAATTTCAGGTTTACATCAACATTCTGAAAAGTTTTATCGTTCCTGGCGGCGTCCAGAAATTTTGGAATGAAAGTTCTCAGCTTCTCGAAATCAAGATTCTGAATTACAAATTGAACTGGCAGCGCACCCCTCGATGAGAGTCCGACAGCAATTGTCTGCTCTTCGACGGGAAAAATACGGACATCATTAAATCGGGTTAGTTTTGTAGCTAATTCCCGGGCGATCTGACTCTGACTTTTTGTTCTTTCAGATGGACTAACCAAGCCGAGCCTGCCTGAAGCACCGTTAGTTCCAGTACTTGCAAAGCCAGGTACAGAAAAAAAAGTAAAATCACGTCCGGGAATCGAATCAATAAGATAGTTCTCAATTTGCCCTGTTTCACTGATCATTTTTATAAAACTGGTTCCTTCCTGACCCGTCACCTGTAAACGTATCATTCCTTTATCTTCAATAGGTGCTATTTCACTTTGCAATGACCGGCCAATAAAAAATATTATCATGAGACAGGCAGCGACAATACACCATGCGATCCATCTTTTATTTATAAATCGTTCCAGAAGATGTTTATATCCGCTTTCCATGTTATTAAAGAAAGGCTCTGTTTTGTGATAGAACTTGCTATGCTGAGCTTTTTTCCTGCTAAGAACCACATTCAATACGGGGGTAATTGTCAGTGAAACAAATGAAGAGACCAGAACTGCTCCTGCCAGGACAATACCAAACTCTCGAAACAGGCTTCCGACAAATCCCTGTAAAAATACAACAGGGAGGAACACAATTGCGAGGGTAACTGATGTGGCGAGGACCACAAAAAAGATCTCTTTACTACCTTCAACTGCAGCCTTTTTTATTGGCATACCTCTTTCAAATTTTCTGAAGATGTTCTCTGTCACGACGATTCCGTCATCAACTACAAGCCCGGTGGCAAGGACAATTGCCAGGAGCGTAAGTATATTTATGGAAAATTTGAACAGATACATTATAAAAAAAGTGGAAATCAAAGATATTGGTATATCAATAAGAGGCCGTAAAGCTATCAGCCAACTTCTGAAAAACAAGAAGATTACCAGTATAACCAATGATAATGCGATTATAAGAGTTTGCTTAACTTCGGTCAAAGACTTGCGTACATTATTTGTATTATCAATGAGGGTCGTGAATATGATATCTCCTCCCTGGGCAGATTTCTTTACTTCTGCCAACCGTTTATTAAATTCATTGGATATGTTAATATAATTGGCACCCGGCTGGGGAACAATGGCAATACCAACAGCGCTTACTCCGTTCAGCCGCCAGCTTTGTTCATATTGTTCCGGACCAATTTCAACTTTTGCCACATCCCTCAATCTTACAATCCCCAGTGAATCTTCACGTATAATTAAATCATTGAAATCACTTTGGGTACTTAACCTGCCATGGGCATTGATTGTTAACTCTGTGGTATTGCCGTATAACTTTCCTGAAGGTATTTCAACATTTTCTTTCAAAAGAACATCTGAAACATCACTGAATGCAACTTTATAGGAGTCCATTTTATCAGGATCAAACCAAATACGCATGGCTGGCCGCTTTTGCCCCACAATATTTACGGAGCTTACCTCAGGTATCGTCTGGAACTTATTCTGAAGGATATTCTCAGCATAATCACTCAGTTCCAAAAGGCCCTTGCTGGGGCTCTGGACTGCCATAAGTATTATAAAATCACTATTAGCGTCTGATTTTGTTACAACCGGTGGCGCGTCAATATCCTGTGGCAGGTTACGGGCGGCCTGGCTTACCTTATCACGGACATCATTAGCCGCCGTTTCAAGATCAGAGCCTAAATTAAACTCAACTGAAATATTACTGAACCCGACAGCGCTTGATGATGTTATTGTCCGGATACCGGGAATGCCGTTAACAACTTTTTCAATTGGTTCAGTTATCTGACTTTCAATGATATCTGCACTTGCTCCAACGTATGAAGTAGATACACCTATCACAGGAGGATCTATAGCCGGATACTCACGTACTCCCAGAAAATAATATCCAATCACCCCGAACAGGATAATAAACAGACTCATAACTGTTGCCAGAACGGGTCTTTTAAGCGATAATTCCGAAATATTCATTTTGAAACCAGATTTGAGTCAGGAACACTTGCCATTGTTTGTGTCTTTATATTCCGGATCTTTACAAATGAATTTGGCCGGACAAACAATACACCGCTGACTACAATAGTATCTCCTGAATTTACTCCTTTGGAAAGCTCCACTACGTCAGCATTTCTGATACCTGTTTCAACATTTACAAATACAGCTTTCCTTTTTTTTATTACAACAACCTGATTGGAGGTTGCATCAGGAATCAATGCATTTGATGGTACAATAATTCCTTCCTCATCTTTATTCAGCAATACTTTGACAAATGTCCCGGGACTGATCTTTGCATCTTTCAGACGGGCTCTTACCTTGATGTTCCTTGATGCAACATTTATCTGTGGTTCGATAGCGCTGATAACTGCTGTCTGTTTCTTATCTGATTCATTTGTCTGAATAGTTATTGTATTTCCTACCTTGGTAAGATTCGCATAAAACTCAGGGACAGTAAAATCTATTTTTATATTATCGGCTTCCTGCAGGGTACCCAATAAGGTCTGAGGTGTAACATATGCTCCCGGACTGACCATTCTTAAACCCAGTTTCCCGCTGAATGCAGCTCTGACAACTGATTTATCAATTTGCGCATCCAGTACTTTAATATTAGCTTTGATAGAATTGACCTGGCTTAATGCAGCATCATAATCCGATTGGTTGATCCCGTTTACAGCAAGCAATTCTTTTAATCGTTGTTCCGTTTTTAACGCAAGATCAAGTTGTACTTTTTGTTGTTCGAGCTGTGCCTGCAGATCAGCATCGTTGATTTTCGCCAGAACTGTTCCTTTTTGAACGACAGCTCCGTCAGGAATATTCAAATATGTAAGTCTGCCGCTTATCTCAGGGTGCAACTCAATCATCTCTTCAGAAAGAGTTTCCCCATTTACTTCAATACTCGAGGGAAAATGCACCTTCGCCGCAATTATGACATCAACTGATACGGGTAAATTGGTTCTTACTTTTTCTGCTTTTCGGTGACATGAAAATAAAACAGGGACGGTTAATAGAATAAAAACATAAACTTTTCGATTCATAACTTAATGAAAAATGAGGCAAAATATAAATGTTAACAACAAAGATTAGACAAAGGTTCAACAATTTTTATTTCACTTAGGCTAAACAAAATATAAATCTTTATTAAAAATTTCAGTTTCCTGTAAAAACCGGCCATTATGATCTCCAAAAATTGAAAAGCTGTTTAAAGTCTCTTTTCAACACTGACCAATATATCACCACAGAAATCTTAAAAATAAATTACTATATTTACAAAGTTTATTCCCCATCGGTACACGTTCGTATATTATTATTTATCAACATATTAACACAAAGTATATGATCCTCTTTTTTGAAGGCATCTCCAATAATCTAATTGCTGTCGGAACCTCTGAAAATCTTCCCGAAAAGGATATTGAAAAACTATTATGGTTATTTGGAGAAGCAAAATTCCTTAAAAAAGATAAAATTGAAGGTGCTTTCATTGGTCCAAGAAAAGAAATGATAACTCCCTGGAGCACAAATGCTGTAGAGATCACTCAGAATATGGGGATCATCGGAATAAAAAGAATTGAAGAGTTTCATAGAACAACATCAGAAAAACCACATTTTGATCCAATGCTCCAGTCGTTGAACAAAGGATTAGATCAGAGTATATTTACAATTGACAAAAAACCTGATCCTGTTTTCTATATCGACGATATAAAACAATATAATCT
>PMIL01000325.1:0-791 GCA_003157075.1 Bacteroidales bacterium
TATGATACAAATGCTGATACCGGCCGGTGTGCCGATCTAGTTTTTAGAAATCAAATCCTTGATATTATCTTCTATTTCGGATACAATATTTTTTGAAGGACCTGAGAAATTGTTTATTATTATACTGAATACCATCTTTTTACCTGATTTGGTGGTAAAATATCCGGCATAGCTTCTTACCCTGGTCATTGAACCGCTTTTCGCTTTAAGACGAGAGTCGAATACAGGATCTTTAAAAATGTTTTTGAGCGTTCCTTCTTTTCCTGCATCGGGCAAGGATGAAAAATACTCAGGAAAATGCTTTCCATTGTTTTTCATATAAATCAGTAAACGAACCAGTTCCCGGGTATTGATGGCATTAAGAGGTGACATTCCACTTCCGTCTTCAATGAACATTCCATTTGTATCAATTCCGGAATTCTTAAGAAATTCCATTATAACCTTTGCTCCTGATGCCGTTGATCCGTCATTTTTGAATTTTTTACCTAATTCCTTTATTAGATGTTCAGCAAACAGATTAACGCTCTCATGATTAAGCACCTCAATAATTTCTGCCAGACCAGGAGAGCTGATTTCTGCTACCGGAATAAACTTTTCAGCTTTGTAGTTTTTTTCTGACCTCAAAGTAGTTGGTTTTCCTGAAATTTTTATACCNNGGTAACCATTCTGGCAAGAAGCAGTGGAGGGTCAGATATTGAAGCTTTCAGAACGAAATCCAGCTGATTGACCGGAATAGTTCCGGCAATACAACCGGTTGTACTGTATGGTGAAGCATAAATGTAGCCCGCATC
>PMIL01000325.1:817-4914 GCA_003157075.1 Bacteroidales bacterium
AGATAAATTAGTTGTACATTCAATGGGAATGAACTCCCTGATGACAGGAAGAGTGCTATCAGAAAATGTTGTAAAGTGAATTTCGTAGGTATTATCAAATACAGACAACCCATAAACGCCTGCTCCATAGTANNCCGAGTTTTTTTATTTCTTCCACCCAGCTGTGAATGAAGTCCTTGTAATGATCGGGGAAATATTTTGATCCTAGTGCAGGATCTCCGCCCCCCATAATAATTATGTTTCCTTTGAGCCTGCCCCACCTTTTATTGAGTGTTCCGGCGTATCCTATTCTGGTTTTAAAAGTATATTCAGGACCAAGCAGTTCAAGAGCTGCTGCTGAAGTAATAATCTTCATTACTGATGCTGGTACGAGGCTTATTCCCGAATTATAATCGATCAAAACTTTTCCTTTTTCAGCATCAGCCACGCATAATGAGACTGAGGCATTTGCAAGAGATGAGTCACCATGGAATGTATCAGAGGTTTTCCCCTGCGAGTACGTACAAATATTAAGGGATGCCAGCAAAATAATAAAGAATATACTCCTCATTTCAGATTTGATTTATTTAGTTCAAGAGTTGATAACAAGCCACATGCAGCTTGTATGTCAACGCCGCGGCTTGCTCTTATCGTCGTCAGAATACCTTTGGCATTCAACGCCTCTTTGAAATTTATTGTGGCCCCCAGATTAGGACTCTGGAATTCTGATCCGGGGATAGGGTGAAACCGGATGATATTTATACGGCATTTTATTCCGTTTAAGATCCTGGCAAGCTCTTTAATGTGATCAGGAGTATCGTTCAAACCTTTAAACAATATATATTCAAAGGAAACTCTTCTCTGGCTGTTAAAATCAAAATTTCGGATTATATCCAGCACTTCTTTGACGGTATTTGTACGCTGGACAGGCATAAGTTTTCGCCTCTCCTCGTCAAATGGTGAGTGAAGGCTTACTGCAAGATGACACCGGCTTTTTTCAAGAAATTCCTTTATACCTGATATAATCCCGACAGTGCTTACTGTAATCCTTGTCGGGCTCCAGGCATAACCCCATTCACTAGTAAGTATGTCCAGACTTTTAAGAACTTCGGTTATGTTATCCAGCGGTTCCCCCATTCCCATATAGACCATATTAGTCAGGCTCTTGAATTCAGGTAAACTTCTGAATTGGTTTAGGATCTCATTTGACGAGAGACTTCCCTGGAAACCCTGCTTCCCGGTCATGCAGAAAATGCATCCCATTTTACAGCCGGCCTGCGATGAAACACATATTGTAGCACGCTCATCATCGGGAATGTAAGCTGTTTCTATATACTTGTCTGACAGGACCTTATAAAGATATTTTTTAGTGCCGTCTAAACTTTTTGATTCATTGACAGGTTCCGAGAGACCGATCTCATAATCAACCGAAAGAAGCTCCCTTGTCTTTTTTGAAAGATTACTCATTTCGTCAATTGATCGTATCTCTTTTTTATAAAGCCAGTCAGCTATTTGTTTTGCAGCAAAACCGGGCAAACCGATCCGTCTAGTCACGGCAATCAGTTCATTTAGTGTTTTTCCGTATAGTTTTTCTTTTTGCATAAATTTTTTGGCTCTGTGCTCTTAACTTTTCCTTACCCCTCACACCTTGATCATTCCTTCAAACACAAAAGTAGCCGGACCGGAAAGCCAGATATCGGTAATGCTTTTTCCATCAATTTTGAAAGATACTGACAGATTTCCACCTTTGGTAATTACACTGACGGGATTTGTGTCAATTTGTCCAGCAAGAACTGAAGCAATGGCAGAAGCTGTCACACCTGTACCACATGAGAGAGTTTCCTCTTCAACTCCCCGTTCATAGGTCCTTACATAAATCCCTTTCTCACGAACTTCAACAAAGTTCACATTAGTTCCTGCCGGGGCATAATCTTCAGACCATCTGATAGTTTTACCTTCTGAGTTTACATCAATTTTGTTTATTTCTGTCCTGAAACTGACATAATGAGGAGACCCGGTATTAATAAAATAATTCCCGTTAATCAGTCGTGGTTCATGGACATCATTCATCTGAAGCCTGATGATATCACCTTCCATGACAGCTTTATGGACCCCATCAATTGCTTTGAAGATCAGATTATTACCTGCAATTTTTTCTTTTATTGCATAAGCTGATGAGCACCTTCCTCCGTTTCCGCACATGGTGCTTTCAAATCCATCTGAGTTGTAATACTTCATATCGAAATCATACTGATGGCTTGCGGAGATGAGAATCAAACCGTCAGCGCCTATGCCGAACCTGCGGTCACACAGCCTGTTAATGAGAGCAGAATCACCGGGATTAATTATTTCGGTTCTGTTGTCAATAATAATAAAGTCATTTCCTGTTCCCTGATATTTGTTAAATACTATTATCATAGGTGTTAAATTGAAGTTAATTCTTTGTAAATTATTGAAGATCATTCGAAAAATGCATGATCTTTGTAAAACAATTTTTCATGAATTAGGTTATAAAGATATTAAACTTTTATGAAGGCTGAATAAAAGATCTCTACGCTCTCATGGAAGGAAAATTTAATTAAAAACAAAATGTTATGAAAGGAAAATATTTACTTGGTGGACTGTTTATGGCTATTCTGGGAGCATCGATTGCACTGTTTGCTTATACTAAAATAGTGGTTAGGCCCACCGCTGCTGTTACAAAAGATAGTTCCACTGTTGAACTGCAAAATGCCAAAGCCTATCTCACTTCACTTCAGTCACAGGAAGGACAGATTGATTTCACATATGCAGCTGAACAAACAGTTCATGGTGTCGTTCATGTTCACACAAAATCAATGATGTCATCACAATCTGATAACCCTATTATGGAGTGGTTTTATGGGGACCGGAATTCAAAACCGAAGGAAGTGAGTGGTTATGGTTCGGGAGTCATTATTTCAGATGACGGTTACATAATTACAAATAATCATGTTGTAGAAAATGCTGAATCCGTTGATGTTACATTAAATGATAAAAGAACATTCACTGCAAAGGTAGTTGGTCGTGACCCCGGAAGCGACATTGCCCTGCTAAAAATCAAGGCTGAAAATTTGCCTTATATTAAATATGGTGATTCGGAACAGCTAAAGCTTGGAGAATGGGTGCTTGCAGTTGGAAATCCCTTTAACCTTACTTCTACTGTTACAGCAGGTATTGTAAGTGCAAAGGGCAGGAGTCTCCAATTAAATGAAGGAAACTACCGGATAGAATCATTTATACAAACTGATGCAGCCCTTAACATGGGAAACAGCGGAGGTGCCCTAGTCAATACCAAGGGATTGCTTGTAGGAATCACATCAGCAATTCTTTCTCCCAATGGTGCCTATGCCGGTAATTCATTTGCTATACCAGTGACTATTGTCAAGAAAGTTGTTAACGACCTTAAAGAATATGGTGAGGTTCAGAGAGCGATTATCGGAGTAAATATTAAAGACGTTGAAGCTGAAGATGCTGAAAAACAAAAACTGAATGAAGTAAAAGGTGCCCTCGTAACCAGAATAATTCCTGAAGGATCAGCTTCTGAGGCAGGAATGAAGGAGAATGATGTTATTATTAAATTTGATGGTCAATCAACAAATACTGTCGCTGAATTACAGGAGCAGGTTGGTAAACACAGGCCTGGTGACAAAGCAACAGTGACCTATATCAGAAACGGAAAAGAGACTACAATACCTATTACACTTAAGAATGTTGCCGGAAATACAAAAATTGTGACTGCAGAAACTGAAAATGCAGAAGATGTTGTTTTCGGATCAAGATTACAGGCGCTGACTTCAGAAGAAATGAGTTCTCTGAATGTTGATTATGGCGTAAAAGTTCTTGAAGTAAATAAAGGGAAATTTAAAGATATAGGAATGTCACAAGGTTATATCATCCTGAGTATTAATGGTAAAAAGGTTAAAACTCCGGAGGATGTAAGACAATTCGCTGATAATGGTGCCAGGCTAAAATCCATAGAAGGGGTCCTTCCTGATGGAACAGTATTCAATTATACCTTCGGCAAATAATAAGTTAATTTATATAATTCATTAATATTCAGGGGATTTATAAAAATAAATCCCCTTTTCACAACAATA
>PMIL01000275.1 GCA_003157075.1 Bacteroidales bacterium
CCGGCACCGGCTCAAAGCTTTGAAAATAGCAACCCTTTGTACCGTCTTCAAAAATGAATTCATTTTCCATCTGCCGGGGAATCCGTTCTTGCATACATTGCCGTAAAACGGAAAACATTGGGGTTGTTTCAATACCCGGATACATTTCCATCATTGTATGCCCAAGCAACTCTTCAGAAGTTTTCCTGCCTTGTTTTACAGCTGTATTATTTATAAATAAATAGCGATACTCAAAATCGATTATCTGGCAACCTTCAAACAGATTTTCGAGCGTGGTATGAATGGATTCTTTTTGCCCGATATGTTTTAATTTATTATTGCCCATGCTGTATTTTTTATTCTATTCAAGGTTGCAACCATTTAAACTACATCTATATGCAATTTACGACTTTTTGTTCTAGTAATCCATTAAAATGCATGAAATCAGAAGCTAAAAGAAATGAGAAAATAATCTCCGCGGCAAAATGCAGTTAATCAAACAGCACCTTTCATGTCAATATGGAACTGTCCTGGTGAATGATTCCATTTATATGTTCTATGAAAAAGTTGCCTGGTTTTCGAATTCAGATAGGCAAAAAAATGGTTTTTGTTAATAAAGATAGCAGGGTATGAGTTGTTATGTCATGTCATTTCATTGTTGACAAGATGGCAAAGTCCCGGTAATTGTTTAGCGATTATTAAGTCATGTTAAAGTTGTCGGGGTTGCAAAGTCTTGGTAAACGGGTTGAAGTTGTCATGGTTTATTCGTTTACTCCTTTTGGTGTTAACAACATGATACCAGTTAAATCTGCCTTCCCGTTTTTCAGGAATTCGTAGGTCATCCGATCTGCTTGACAGTCAATAAACCGAATCCCTTTTAAACTCTTGTTTTTAAAGAAATTGTTAATAAGTGTTGAATGATGGAATGTTACCTTTTTAAAGGCGCAGTTTTCAAAATAACAGTCCTCCATTGTACCACCGAAAACTATATTGACCAACTGCATAGCATGAAAAGAAGTGCGATTCCAAACTGCATTGGCCATTGGGTTGTTCTGGAAGCCACCAGATTTAAACGCCGCTCCGGTAATATCGGCGCCGGTGAAATCGCAGCAGGAGATATAGCTTTCTGAAAATTCAGTTTCTTTCAATGAACAGTCCTTAAATAGGTTGTTGGCTAAGTTGGAATTTTGAATGTGGCTACTGCTGAAGTCGGAACCTGAAAAGTCACAGTTATCAACATTATTGTTTTTTAGAAGAAGTCCCGACAAATCTGAACCGATAAACTTGCAGCGTTGCATGTTGGAGGAACTGAATTTTTCATGCAGATTTTTCAACCCTGAAAAGTCAGCGTCCACCCAGTTCCCGCGTGACATATCCCAGCTAATCTTATTCTTCTGCTTTCCGGATGTCAATTCAGCCGATTGCTTAACTGAAAACACATCGGGTGTTATTTCAGTGGCTTCAGGTTCTAAGGCTTCTGAAAAATAGTTAAGGTCAACACCAAGAATTTCTGCCAGATGGTTTAATGTAATGATATCCGGCATTGATTCTCCGCGTTCCCATTTTCCAACTGCTTGTGCGCTAATAAATAGACGCAGAGCAAGCTGAGCTTGAGAAATATTTAATTTCTTTCGTGCTTCTGCAATTTTATTGCCAATCATCGTAGCTGTTAACATAGGTAAATTTTTTTGTTTTATTTTTTAGACACTACAAAGATATTCGGCTTCATTTCCATAATCATTATAAATGCAGATACTATTAGTTGTAATTACGCTACATATTGTTGTTATTTAACAACTAACAGTGGTATATGTCGAATTTAATGTTAGTGCGAAGGATAAATCCCTGGTTATTAAATGATTTTATGCATTTTCTGCCGTCCGGGTACAAAGTTTTGTGGGTTATACGAGTGTGGCGGTACATTTCTGCTGGCAACCAGGTCACAAGTCAAGTTACAGAGAGTTTTATAGGAAGCACTGGAGCGGTCGCGGTATCGGCATTACGAATCTGTCTTGGGAGCAGGAGCAAATTGCAAAAAATGTGACAAGCAAATGACCTTTATTGTCCGTATCAGGCTTAGTTCTTATTTTTAAATCTATATTGAGTCGTTCTCTTATCACCAGTTTTTATTAAAATTCCTTTGTCAACAGCTACTTTTAAATCACGGCTGGCTGTTGCAGAGGAAATATCTTTAAAATGTCTCATATAATCTTGCCTTGTGAAAGAGTCAATACCAATTTTCTCTTTGTAAATAGCTATCCTGTCATTGCTAGTCAAATTAACATTTTGACTGGTTAATAATTCCTCAAGAGATTGGCTGATTATCTGAAGCATGAATTCAATAAATCCAGTTGAGTTTCCCTGGTTATCTGATTCTCCAAGTATTTTGTAGTACTCAAGTTGTCTTGCTTTTATCAGAGATTCGATCGGGAGAAACTCAAATACCGGAGAGTATTGTTTCAGGATTACTGTTTGCCAGAGTCGTCCCATTCGTCCATTACCATCCATAAATGGGTGAATGAATTCTGTCTCATAATGAAATACACAACTTTTAATTAGAAGTAAGTCTTTATCTTTTTTCAAATAATCGAAAAGGTCTGTTAATAAAGATTTCACTATGTTTCCAGGAGGAGCTACATGTGTAATTACAGATCCTTTAATAATCCCTACTGGTTTGGTTCTGATCTTTCCTGGATTATCAATGAGCTCATGCATTAACATACTATGTGCTTTGCAGAATGAAGTTAAACTTGTCGGATTAAAACTATCAAGGTTAGCATAAACTTTAATGGCATTTTTTACCTCCAGAATATCTTTTTTGGGAGCTATCACTCTCTTATTGTCCAATATAGCAGTAACTTGTTCTAAGGAGAGCGAGTTGCCTTCAATCTCAAGAGAAGATTGAATAGTCTTGACTCTGTTTCTTTTTCTTAATTCAGTTGGTGGTTTATATAGGTAAGCTGAATTAACCTCACCAATTTTTTCTGAGATGGAGGCGATCAGTTCAATGATCTTGTTCGTAATCTGATATGGGGGCTTCATATTATCTTAACAAATGATAGTATCATTTGATACTATCAAAGGTAGTAAAAAGTTCTTTATCAAGTTATCATAAGCGCAGGATTGTGATAAATTAAGCCTAACGGGCCCATACTCAACCTCCGGTTTTGTCTAGGTGGCCTTCATGTCCCCAGCAAAAACCGTGACAAGCCTTATAACCTTTA